>DASTUU010000184.1:0-6424 GCA_035759485.1 Nitrososphaeraceae archaeon | reverse complement strand
TAGCTCACTATCTCGTCCTGCCTGTCAGAGGGGATGGTAGTGAGTTCTAGAGCTTGACTTACGTTAAGATTACTTCTAATAATTTGCTCCTTTATTTCTGGTGAAAGTTTTAGAAGTTGTATTCTGTGGGATACATATTCTTCACTCTTACCTATTTTTTTAGCTAGCTCAGATACGCCGCCCCATCCAAAATCAACCACATACCTGCGGAAAGCTTCCGCCTCTTCGATAGGGTCCATTGACTTACGTTGGATATTTTCTGTGAGCTGTATTTCAAAGGCTTGTTTATCAGTCATTTCGCGGATTTTACATGGAATGAATCTCCACCTAAGAGATCGGCATGTTTGGAATCTTCTGTGTCCTGCTACAATTTCAAAGCCATGACTCAGAGGACGAACTAGAATAGGTTGGAGCAAGCCATGCTCTCGAATACTATTAGTTAGAGTTTCATCTGCTGTTCTATCCTTCACGAATTGATCTCTTACTGCGAATTCTGAAGGCCTTATCATCTTCATCTCGATTTGCTCAACTATACTAGTATCGATAAATTCCACGGCAACATAATGTCTAGCCCATGTTACTTATGCATTCTCCCCAATCAAGTTCCTCAATCAACTATGCTTGGAATAAACATAAAATTTTTTAATATTATTTGAATCAAATATGAAAAAATTTCCACCTGCAACTAGGTCTGTAACTTCAAAGATAGTTTTATACTCAGTTATTATACTCCGGGAGAGACTTTTTGGGCTCATAGTTATTTCATATTTCATTTAGCTAATGATTGTAGTTTACAAGGCCACAGTCGACCCTACTCGTAGTACCATGAGGTCCTGCTAATAGATATCTATATGCAGAAATACCATGCCGCCCCTCCAATCATTTTTGTTTTAAACAAATAATCAAAGTCATAATATCTCATTACCAATGTCATTTGCTTTTTGAAATTAACTCAGAGAAATTAGAGAAAAGTTGTTTGCATTTACTGATTAACTCCTGAATTTCATGATCATTTTTTGGTAAGATTTTCTCTGGTCTTAAAGCTTCCCTGTCAATCTCTTCCTTGTATTCTTGTATCCAAGCTTTAATCATATCCAGCGTTACCTCAATGTGGAACTGCAGACCATAAGCACTTCCAGACCTGAAAGCTTGAGGATAAAGATCAGAGTAAGCAAGAATTTCTGTGTTCGGAGGGAGAGTGTAAGTGTCGCCATGCCATTGAAAAACTCTTAACTGTTTTTGGTCAAACCCCTTGAAGAGGCTATTATAACCTGCGTTGGTGATATGAACATCATACCAGCCTATTTCTTTTTTTGTTCCTCTATAAACCGTTCCACCTAATGCTCCAGCAATTAACTGAGACCCTAGGCAAACTCCAAGAGTAGGTACCATATTCCGAACTGCGTCCTTTATTAAGGCTTGTTCCTCATTCAAATATCCTATTCCTTCATAGACGGACATTGGTCCTCCAAGAATAATGATAGCAGAGAAATCATTTGCTGATTTTGGTATAGGATCTTTGGGAGCTTTAATTTTGTGGAGAGCATATCCCTCAAATTCCAGTACGCACTCGAATGTGCCTAATGTTTCACATTCAATATTCTGAATAGAGAGCACTTTTTCTGCCATGTTAATTAAGTGTATCTTTGCTATCTGGTGGGGTTCTTTTAAATTAAGCGATATCCTTACGTAGTAAGAAATAGTTTGTTAATAATAACCTTTACATAATAACAAGTAGTTATTATGTAAACAGATTACCTTGTAATTGGCAGTGGACTAAAGGCAAATACTAACAAGATTATTAATATTTCTCTTTTCATAAGACAATCTTAAGCGACTAATCCTATAAAATGTTAATACTCAAATATACTATAAAGAATTCTTACTGCTTAAGATTTATACAGTAAATATATTAGTTCACTACAGATGATGTGGAGAGGCTATCTTGACTTTATAGTACTAGCAGTTTGAATGCCTATCTGTTTTTCTAGTCGTATATATTATTAGATCATCATTTTGCGTTTTGTATATAAAGATGGATTTAGACTTACCCCGCAAACGTACTCCGTTTTATGGTAACCAGAAAAGAAACGCTGCGTGGTAGGTCATACAAGTATCTTCGCTTTCCTGTTTGCATCTGCATTGCTTGGTCATGGACCTGCAGTTGAAGCATCTGTTACTTGTAGCTCATTTAGGACTTTTACAACGCCTTTTGTTTCCCACGCTCTTTTTCCTATCTCCTCTTTGAGCTTATAGGTTTTAACGCTACCTGTCAACATAACAGACGAATCGACGACATGTACACCAACCTCCAACAAGTCTGATCCATAATACCTCTTTAACCTACGTAACACATCATCCCTGAGTTCTTCATCATTTTTGCGTCCTGGTAGATCTTCGTCACTTGTGTACGGATTGCCACCAAAGTAATAGCCGGCGTAATAATCCTTTCCCGGCTCTTTTCGAGGCTCTTCTTCCTCATCCCTCTCGCTTTCAGACACTGCAATTTTAATATTGATGCCATCATATTAACGGTTTCGCAGCATTAGATTCTAGGGATTTACACTACCAGAATATTGCATATATATTAAAGGAATGAAACTCATATCAGTTTTCGTGGATCTAAGACATACATTTAGAGGAAAGAAAGTTGACCCTCCCGATGTTTTTCCGAACATGAACTGTTCTGAACTGATTAATTTTTTTGGCTCTACTGGATATAACGCTCGGCGTCTTGCCGAGGCAGCCGAGACAATGAAGGATATGATCGATTCAGACGCCACCATATGCCTAACCCTAGCCGGGGCATTGACGCCCATTGGACTGGGAAAAACTATCGCAACAATGATCGAAAATGGCTTTATAGATTGGATTGTTTCGACAGGAGCAAATGTATATCACGATCTTCATTTTGCTTATGATTTACCTGTCCGCCAGGGCTACTACGATGTTGACGACGACATACTATATAAAAATCAGATAGTAAGAATATATGACACTTACATAAAAGAAGTCGGAACATTGCAGGCGCAGGACATTATAATTCAAAATAATATGACTACCAAGAAAAACCCAATTGCAGGGAACTTTCTTGATTCTTCGACAGCAGAGCTGGCTTACGAATTAGGCAAAGTAGCAAAGGAAAATTCGAAGCATCCTGAGAAATCATTTGTAGCCGCTGCCTATGAACAGAATGTGCCAATATACATTCCAGCTATCAGTGATTCCTCCATAGGTCTGAACATGGTCCCACTGTTATTTGAAAATAAGGTGACTCTTCCAAACGTCATCTTGGATGTAGCAGAGTCTGCTGCAATTCTTTGGAAGAGTAAAGTGTCTGGAGGTTTAGAGCTTGGAGGAGGAGTTCCTAAAAATTTTTTCCAGCAAACAGGCCCTGCCCTCTATCAAATCCTTAAGCTAAAAGAGGGAGGGCAGGACTATTTAGTTCAGTTGACTGATGCAAGACCAGACACTGGAGGCCTCTCAGGGGCGACCTTAAAAGAAGGAAAAAGTTGGGGAAAGATAAGAACGGCTCATGCAGGAAATGTCGTCGTTTATGGAGATAGCTCAATTTATTTCCCCATTCTTTGCGCATTTGCACTTTCAAATTGCAGGTCAAGGAAAAAAAAAGAGATATTTAGAAAGAAAAAAGAATGGGCGAACGAAATGAGACAATTGTATATGAGGAAAAGAAAAGGATTGAGAAAATAGGCAAAATCGGCAAATAATAGTATTTTTTAGGCATTCGAGTTGCCTGAGCGTATTTGAATTCTAATTTCAGTAGGTAAATCTATTTTCTGTCCGGTCGTGTTCTATACGGCACTTAAGCAAGACATAATTAAAAGTTAGTCATTACAGCTCAGTTAGACAGGATATGTCAGACGCCAGCCAGCTCCTAGTTAGAAGAATTAAGGATGGTACGGTAATAGATCATATAGAAAATGGCAAGGCACTGATTGTACTTCGTGTTTTAAATATTACAGGGAGAGAGGGTAATGTAGTGACTGTCGCACTAAACGTTCCAAGCAGCAAGCACCACAAAAAGGATATTATCAAAGTAGAAAATAAATATTTAGAAAAAGATGAAACGGACAAGCTAGCCCTTATAGCTCCGCGTGCGACTATCAATATCATCAGAGACTATAAGCTAGTTGAAAAGCGCAAAATAAGCTTACCAGATTCGATTGTGGGTATATTTAACTGTCCAAACTTAAATTGTGTAACTAACAGTGAGGAATACATCCAGCCAACTATAGATATCATAGATAAGGAGAAAATGATGCTAAGATGTAAGTATTGTGCTCGTATTATTACAATAGATGAGCTGTTGTAGCAGCTACCGGATTGCGCATAGCACTATACAGAAGGACAATTCTTTTTTAAGAAAAGCTCTTGGCTTATCCACCATGCATGCGTGATTCCAAACAGAAACCTATACCATTTATATCTTGTTGTTATGCTTTTAAATTATGGATTTCGAAAAGGTATGTGACAAAGTCTTTAGTCTTCATGATGACATCCGATATGCAGGCGTCATAAATGACGCTGGAACATTGATCGCTGGAGGCATGCGAAAGGGCCTGGATTCTATCACAGCAGAACAGAACGATGAATTGTACCTCGCCCAAACTGCTCTTAGAAAATCCATGAGACAAAGATTTGACGATACAATGGGTAGAGCAAGGTTTGCTTATGTCGAGCGTGAAAAGATTTCCATGCTAACATTCTATTTGGATAAGAATATTCTTGTTGTTTCTATAGAACCTAATGTGGATTCTCACACTGTCATGGATATTGCCAAAGATACCATGGAGGTGCTAGACGGTAAGATATAAAGATCTCATTAGTTAAGTGGTAAGTTTCTAGCAAAGCACTTACAAAAGTAAAGAGATCACAAGGTTCCAGAAAAAAACTAAAAATTAGAGCTAAAAATAGTATTAGCAGTTATGGACGGTTACTTGTTCATTCGTAATACATCTACTTGACCGCTATGCAGCCAATCTTTGAGCTCCTCATGACTGGGTTTAACATCATGTTTGCCGGCTAAATGTAGGTGCAGAAGAACATAGTTAACTTGATTTAGCAACGGTTTGTTTGATTCATCACCCCTACGGGCCTTGTCTTTCAAGTCACTTGGAACAGTATTCCACCAGTCATTAAAACTTCTTTTTCCACCGTCACCAGTTTTCGAACCGAATCCTTTTGGTAATGTCATTGCGTTAAGTAATAAAGACAAGGCTTTTTAAATTTTTTTATTTAGAGAAGATTCTCACTTGATCTCAACCTAGCGTCACTATAATGATACTCGGGGTTTTAGCCCGGGATGGTAATCGAATGCGGTTTCTCCACTTTTACATAAGGTTCATTTACCAATTCCACTCATAGATTCATCTTGCCGTCGAGTCAATATTATCATATATCAAAAATAATGGCTCTAGTAGTATATCTCAAGCCGGCTTCTATTCTGGATATAGGAGTTGGCTTTGGCAAATACGGAGTCTTATGTCGAGAGTATCTTGAATTGTGGGACGGCAGAGGAAACTATTCAGAATTTCTCAGAAGGATCGATGGGGTTGAGGCTTTTAAAGACTACATTACTCCTTTGCACAAATTTGTTTACAATCAACTCTATGAGGAAGATGCCATTGATATCATAGATAAGATTGACACGGCGTACGATTTAGTTCTGTTAATAGATGTTTTAGAACATTTCAGTAAACAGCAAGGAAATTCTCTCTTGAGCAAGATAATTCGAAATAATAAAGGTGTTATTATATCTACTCCAAAGAAAGTAAGTGACCAAAAAGAGGCCTTCAACAACAAGTATGAGATACACAAGTCTCAATGGACTAAAGATGAATTGTCTGCCCATGGCGAATCATTCTTTCTGACTGACCCTGTCAGCCATATAGTCTATCTTAGTAACAACAAAAACCAAGTAGCATCCCTCAGAAACGAATTTTTAATGAGAAGGGTTAAACAAATTCCTGCAATGAATTTTTTTATAAGAACATTAAAGCGCTTGATCGCTAAATATAAAAGACGCATAGGCGGCTAACCATGTGCTGTTTAGCCTTTACACAAATGATTCCTTTACCGTTGTACTTGTCGATGGGTTTATAGTAGCTAATATATAATTCAGACACAATATTCCTTCTATCCTCGAAATAACATTGCACATATATGCTTCTCTACTGTACCCTGTAGCAGGACGTTTGGTTTAGATTGTAGGCAGCACTTTAATAACTATTTAAGAAGAGATAGTTAGATTGACAATTGCCCGTTCTGACGAAGGGATTGTTGTTGTATTTACAGGAAAGGGAAAGGGCAAAACAACCGCTGCTTTGGGCATTGTACTAAGAGCGGTAGGACACGGACACAGGGTAGGAATGATTCAGTTCATAAAGGGAGAATGGTATTATGG
>DASTUU010000183.1:0-1399 GCA_035759485.1 Nitrososphaeraceae archaeon | reverse complement strand
GCTGTTCTTATCACGATTCTGAAGGATGGATCTGTAGTAATAGAAGATGATGCGGGAATGAATTCAGATGGAATGGAAAAATTTTTACTTCTTGGATCACCCCATAAGAAGTATGATTCCACTTCTCCTAGACTTCGGAGAATGAGGACCGGCAGGTATGGCACAGGGAGGTTATCATTTCTGACGTCTTTTCAAAGTATGAAGATACGAACAAAGCGTGATGCATTTCAGACATCGATCCTCTTGGAAGCTTCCGTGCTAGATAGACTTTTTGCAGGCAATACGCTACTTAATGAAATTAATGAGCCTCCCTTAAGGAGAAATGGAACAGAATTGTTTCTCACAGGCCCTAAACTATTAGTTGACCCATTGAGATTGTCAAAGGAAATCCGTAAGTTGGCTGTCTTAAGGCAGCCCCTATTTCAAGTTTTCATCAAATCATCTGATACTTTTACTGAATGGGACTTTACAGGAGCTGAGGCTATAAAAGCTCCGGAAATACAAGGTCACAGACTTGGAGTCAATCTCGACAATGAGAAGATTGTAGGAGAGATTGTCATTGCCAAGAGACCTCTTTCAGATGACGAAAATGGGATTGCTATTATGGTTGGGAATCATATAGTAACGAGAAGCTCTTTTGGGTTTGACAATAAACTCAAAAGGGTTACTGGATTCGTTAGATGCGAGTCCCTGACGTCTAGATTTGCTGATAAATCGGCCTTAATAGAAGATAAAGAATATTCCGAATTCTACCAAGCAATGCAGACTTTTGTAACAGATACCGTTTTGCCGAGTTTAACTGAATATGAAGACGTCTTGATAACAAGGGAGGAATCAAAGATCTACAAAGAGATTGACAAGGTACTTGGTCAGGCTATAGTCGAGAATATAGAAACTGAGGAAATGGAAGGCTATGAGACTATTGAGGTCGAACAACGTGAGACGGCAAGAGAGGCTCGAGCAGGCGCTAGTTTGAAATACTCACAGGAAAATATTAGATCTGCCATCCCTTCGTCAGATGTTTCGCACTCGATTCCCAGCGATTTTGTAAGTCCCATACCTTCGAATACTCTAATCGATGAGGGGGAGATTCTTTCAAAATCCGCCCCTGACAGTATAGTTACACCAGCCTCATCGGATTCAGACCAATATTCTCACAGGACTGATGATAATCTTCCAGTCGTGACTCAACCAAGTGCATCTTTTTCCGATATAGATAGTACTATACAACAACAGCAACAACAGCAACAACCTCTGATTGTAACAACTAGAAAAGTTAGACGGCCGATTTTAAAGAAAACATTTGCCTTAAGGAGGGTCGGCTACAAGGTAATTCCTTATGAAGACGAATCCGACTCCAGATACAGTTTTACTAATGAAAATGTCGTATTTGTGAACA
>DASTUU010000182.1:0-3260 GCA_035759485.1 Nitrososphaeraceae archaeon | reverse complement strand
TTCCAGATGCAGGGTGTTACTAGTGTTGGATGCAGAAGCAACGGAGCGAACAAGAATAGTTGCTTCTGGAGAGCTTAAATCAGAAGATGAGGAGGTAAAACCTGTCAGCAATGAGATTCCCATTCTTACACTTGCCCCAGGCCAAAAGATAAAATTTGAAGCCTATGCAAGATTGGGAAATGGCAAAAATCATGCGAAATGGCAACCAACTTCTGCCGCCATTGTTAAGGACGGAGAGAATGAAAATGAATCTATTCTCATAATTGAGACAAACCTAGCATTAAAGCCTGATGAAGTGATTCTGGCAGCTTCTGATATGCTAAACGTGAAGATCAAGGATTTTAACCATACCATTCACAGCCTTAGAACATGACTGGAAAATTAAAGGCTAAACGGTATTATACGGTACGTTGGGTAAGTTTATTTTGGGGCAGTAGGTGACTGATTACTTGGGAGATCAAATCGGAGAGACTGATAAAGTGTTTGCTAACTCGCTAATTCAAAATAATATTTGGACTGTTCGTAGAGCTTTTAAACAGAATAAGGCTCCAATTTGGCGAGCACTCGAACGAGAGCTATCCCGCCCACGAAAAAACAGAAGAGAGATCAATATCGGCACCTTGGCAGACAAGACAGGCGACGGCCAAGTGGTTGTTATTCCTGGCAAGATATTGGGCTTCGGAGAAATAGGGCACAAATTGACGGTGTGCGCGGTTACAATATCAGGATCTGCAGCAAAGAAAATTACAGCATGCGGAGGTAAGCTTGTAAGTCTGAGTGACTTGGCAGAACAATATCCGGATGGTAAAGGTGTGCGTGTGATTGGCTAAAAGTCAGGGACAACAACGACAACAAAGTCAAACCATGACTTCGCAGAAAGGGCATAGAAATGAGATAATAGTTGACGCAACAGATTGCATTGCTGGGAGAGTATGCTCGCATGTTTCAAAATTGTTACTTGAAGGAAATAGAGTTGCAGTTGTCAACTCGGAAAATGCGATGCTATCAGGGAACAGGTACATGACAATAGACCTCTACAAAAGATATTTGGAAATAAACTCAGTAACTAATCCTATCCATGGTCCGTTCCATCCTAGAAGGCCAGATACCATATTAACGAGAATGATAAGAGGAATGGTTCCCAAAACAAAGACAAGCGGTGTTGAAGCGTTCAAATGTTTGAGGGTTTATATCGGCATCCCCGACGAATTGAAAAATAAAAATGCGGAATCTTTTGAAGACACTAAGATTACCAGGGCCCCATCAAAATATATTTCAGTTGGAGAGGTTGCGAAACAAATTGGGTGGAACGGAGTATTGAGAAAGGAGACCAAAACAAAAGCAACAACTAGAAACACAAAAGGATAAAAAGTCAGAAACTGATAGCAAATAGGACCAAAATGACTAAAAGTCGGGCTGGGCCGCAAGAAGTAAATATAGAGATGTATAACAAGGTAAAAGAATGAATAAAATAGATCTCTACCCTGCCCAGAGAAAAACTTGTCGAGCCTTGGCTACCATTTCTAGAGGGAACGGCAAGGTACGGATTAATAATATCCCTGCTGAAATTTTGGAACCCAAAATAGCAAAAGAAACGGTATTAACTCCTATCAATCTTCTTGGAGAGATTAGAAACCGCGTAGACATTAGTGTTAAGGTTCGAGGTGGTGGGTTTATGGGTCAAGCATTCGCATCTGCGGTTGCAATTTCAAGGGCTTTGACAGGTGAAGGAAAGGGAGGAAGGGATCCCAAAGATCATCCTTTAACCAAGTCAGTAAGAGAAGAGGTCAGAAGGAAAATTATGGAATTTGATAGGCATCTTCTGTCCGGAGATCCGAGGCAAACAGAATCCAAGAAGTTTGGAGGACCCGGCGCTCGGCGCAGAAAACAAAAATCGTATCGTTAATTACAACTCTTTTTCACTTGCAGGGACAGGTAGAATATTTCTACCAACCACACCTATATTATTGAATACTAAACGTTACTATTGGCTTGTAAGATTAAGTAGATCCTTATAGCAAATACAAGATATCTCTTTATCTATCTCACTCAATCCAATATGCAACTAACTGTTCCTTTTCGTCGCCTCACTTGAAGAAAGGTAATATTCGGCAAGTTTTTTTCCATAGCATCGTCCGCACAAGTTTCCTGAAATGTTCCATTGTTCCATTGGAGTATACAAAATCGTAATTTCACCATTGCAAAGAATGCATTTGTGTCTATTCCCGCGTTTACCCATATTAGCGATAGTTAGAATCCGTAGTTGAAATAAAAGTCTTGTCAGTATAAATATCAGGGCTGAGTGTATAACAACAATTGAGGCATATTAAAAAATAGGTCGAATGAGACTTACCATGCACCTTAGCGGAAGTCGGCTCGTGTGATGATAGAACTGATTTTGCATACTAAATATATACAGGCTAGGGAGTTGTTGATTATGAACCAATGAAACTATTACAAGGTTGAGACATTCAGATTGAATTATACCCCGACGTGGCCACTAAAATTGTTGAGAACTTCAAGAAACTAACGAAAAGTGATTTGATGTTGAGTGCCTATTTCACCTAATAGTAGCAACGTACATGCATACCCTAACAACAGATTTCAATATTGCTTCGTCTTATTCGCCCGGCACGCTATCTCAAAATTGTCTGGTTGCATCATAGTAAAAATACCTGCAAATAATATACTTACTGCAAGCAATTACTAATACAGTAAATACATAGCAACTTGTTTCACTTTACTATCCTCATGAAGCCTCCAATTCTAAATCTACCACAAGCCAAATCCATTCAGTTGGTTTCGTATGATAGAAGGAATTAATATAGGGTGGCTTAAAACAGAAACATTATATTATGGGTTCCACTGGGAAAGTTGCTTTGAGTGTTATTATGGGTTTAGGAGCACTTACAGGGATTCTTTCTTATTACATTTTTTTTGATATAGCAGCGCCAGAGCCTGGAGTCATGCCTCGTGCGTCAAGAGAGCCATCAACTGAGGGCGCGGCGACGACGCCAGCAGCTTCGCCCCCAACAGGCGGTGGTGGATCCTCTAAGGGCAATGAGTCACAGACCGCAACAACTTCTTCTCCTGGGGCGCCATCCTCCGTTGCAGGTCCGGCAGCTGCAACTCTCAATATACCTCAAGGTGCATCAGTACAAGGAAATCCTGCCTATGATCCAAATCCTCTTACAGTTAAGGTAGGAGATACCATAGCAGTGAATAATAAAGATACAGCCCCACATACTGTTACAAATGGT
>DASTUU010000181.1:0-7625 GCA_035759485.1 Nitrososphaeraceae archaeon | reverse complement strand
ACACCAAATGTACTATAAACATGACCATGACCATATCATCAAGTCACAGGATCTAGAGGCCATTATAGTAGAGCAAATTCTGGCTATATGTGTCAACAAGGCAAGGTTTAATGAACTTAAGGATGCAACACAAAGAGTTGCTTCTTTATCACGCTATAGTTTAAAGAAATACTTATTTTACCTAATTGAATATGGCATCATATATTATCAGGGACAAAATCAAGTGTATGTTATAACGTGGGAAGGATTGAACTTGTTGTCTATCATAAATATAGAGAAAAGGATAAGGCAGTCAGACATTGAAGACCTTGTAATTTGTCTAGAGTAAGCAAATATACTACACTTTGTCAACACCGTCTTTCGCGATTATTTGTAACCACTGCAAAACAAATCTAGCAGAGATATTTCAAGAAAGTGGCGAGTACTGTCTCGATTGCTGGCAGGAGATGACTTGTCCTAATGTCTAGACTACTATTATTTTTGATGCTTATTTTTTGATGCTATTGTCTTATATAGTAACTTTATGCATGACAGCTTGAAGAATTAATGTCACAACACCAGGAAGAAAATGAGGCTATAGCTCATCGTTTTAATATGGATATCTTTCAAGAAGGTAAATTAGAAGTGGCAGACGAAATTATTGCTTCTGATTTTGTTTGGCGAAATCCCATATTGCTGCTTCTGAGTTGCAATGTGGCCCAAAAAGTATAAAGAAATTGTATCTGCAGTCATAGATGGAATGCCAGACCCTCAAATCACGGATTACGATACCATCGCTAAAAGCGACAAGGTAATGATTCGCTGGACAATGACGGGTACTCCTAAAAGAACTTTTTGGCATATCTCCAAGCAATAAACCCACCAGTATCTACCTCTGAGCATCGCAGACAGAAATCTGCTAAAGAGTGGCTTGAGTCAACAGAACCGGTGGAGGACCATATAGTTAAAATCTTGCTAATTCCTAATCTGAAAGGAATTAATCATTTTCTCTATGGTCGGCAGGTAACTGGAGTATTTATCAGGTTGTGCTTTGTAGGTAATCAAAATTGCTTTATTGTCAACTACTGTCCAAAGTTGCAAAGCCTTACGCTTAACTTGGTTGTTATCTGTTGCACTGAATACTACCTTATGAGCAGGTTTGCCAGCTAAAGTAGTAGATGATGATTCTGAAATCTTTAGATCCGGGTTAGTTTTTTTTAATTCTGACATCTGAAATTTTGTCACTTCTTGTAATGTTACATTTTGGGAGGTTAATTCCTGAATCTTTAAACCAAGTGCTGCAGGATATACGCGTGTATCGGTTTCAGGCGGGGCTCTAAAGGTGACAAAGTTATTAAGATTAATTGACTTTTCCCAATTCGAAGGAAATTGAATGTTTATCCCTGTAGTAATATCTTCATAAGTCAAGAACTGTTCCTGGGCAAATGCTTGACCGTGTGGAAATAATAATGATGCAAGAACTATAGTAATAAATATACCATTAAATATCAGGATCATTTGATAGTTTCCGAATCCTTTTGTATTTAACGTCATATATCTAAAAAGAGGCGAGATCATCATATAAAGATAATACAAACACTAGAGGGAACATTAAAGATTAAATTGCAAAGATAGCAAACAATTCAGATTGGTGTGTCTCACGTTGGTACTTAAAGATATGAATGTTAGTCATACATTAAGAGTATACGAACTAGTCGACACCACTAACATAAAGCCTTTGGGAAAAACTAGACACTAGAATTAATATGGGCCATGAAACGAGAGGATATAAGACAGAGGATGAGGCTGGAGTAGGAGAAGAAACGATAACTAAAGAAGGGAAAAACTATTGTATATTAACCAGTTCTGTTCTTGTTTTTTCTTGACCTAAAACAGTAGTTATTGGTATTTTGTGATACCTAATATACATCCAGTTCCTATCTAGTTTGTGCTTACTTCTTCTACCTCTACCTCTGCTGCATTGTGGGGAGGAAACTCCTATAGAAACTTCATAGAAGCAATCCACAACCAAGACAAGTCGTTTTTGCAATGAGTTCAGTTTGATTATCTGCTATACGTTCTACCATGTCAGGGGTTACGTCGTGAGTAGGAAGAGCGGCAGCAACTTGGACAGAAGAGATAGGAGAAGAGGAAGATGGAGAAGGAACTATAATAGTCGCATTATTACGGTTAGCAGCTGCTTTGAGTTTAGCCTGTTGCTGCCGTAGCAGCTGGTCAACGAGAGATTTTTTCTTTGTTGGCTTGAGCTTGTTTACCCTCACCGTTGGTTTAGTTTTTGAAGCAGCTTTGAGTGAATTCTTCTCTTGCAGGGGAGAATTCAGTGTTTGTCCTATGCCTTCCAATGGCGTTATACCGTTTAACTCCAGTGCTTTCGAAGCCCTTTCTTCCTGTTCTTCCGGTGAGTATATCTTGTGTAATCTCCATTCGATAGTCATTGCAGTTTATTAGTCATGGTCACAAATATCTATTATGCCACCGCAACGCTATCCCACTATAATATCTACTGTATTTGTTGTAATGCTTTGCATAGGGCTCAGTATTTTATTTATTCCTTTCTTGGTAGTTGGTCTTTGGTACTCTGATAGTGAGGCAATAGAAGCAGTGGATAGTACACTAATGGCGTCGACACTTCCCACTTTAGCTTTTGCACTTCTTATTCTTGGCTTGATTGGACTTGGAATACATGGCCTGTTGAAAAATAAACTTGATTTACGACTAGGACAAAGATAATACTTCAAACCACAACAGTCAGAGCCTGGTCTTGTAACCATTATTAGTAGCACTCACATAATTCATTTATGCCAACTCAAATCACACGAACAAGAAACTCAGACGGCTCAGAAACTCTAAGAAGACATTCAGACGGTTCTACATTACCATATTCAGGACCTAATCTTACCACCATGTTATCAGGAGTAACAGACCCAGTCTTTGTGCTCAGGCGGATAGATAATGCTGGGAATCAATACCCATTCACATTTCAAGCTAGAAACCAAACAGAGTTTACGACAGCTTCGTTCGATACAGTGTGGAACTTGCTGCTAGGACATCCAGACCAACCATTTGGAAGACTCTAGTCTCCACTACCAGTTATTCTCATAACCTCATAAGGGGCGCTTATTTCTCATAATAAGTGCTGACGTTGAGTTATATAAAACCCTTCTAGACCACAGTCAAATGTACAAAACATTTGCTATCATGCTAACAGCAACATTAGCAGTTGCAGCTGCGGCATTAACGACAACAAACCTAAGCATTCAACCTACATACGCACAGACGAAGCCTGGTGGTGAGGGAGCTTCATTGAATACTCCTGGTTACTCGGTGGAACAATCTCTTATCAAGGGAGGTGCTAGCTTGGTCTCTCCTGGGTCTACACTTGATTCCCCTGCGAGTCCTCCTCCGGGCGACGCTGAGGCTGGCTGGATGCCAGAAGGTAGTACCGCCATACCCGGACCAGAGTCCATAATAAATGGCGTTATCGGCAGCGGTGCACCTTTCGGACCTTAGAAAGAACGGTTATAAATAATAGAACCGCTCTACCCAACCTTTTTTTATAGTTAGTACATACCGAAAGTCTCTAATGCACTTATACTGATAATATTAGATAAGTGACTTTCAAAGATCTTCATAAGCTAGTACAATCGCAAACAGGACCAGAACAGTCCACTACACTATTCCTACGTTTAAAAGACAAGCCCTTTTGGATATTTGACCAGCAGCAACACAAACAGCAAGACATTCGTACTAGGGGAAACTGTTGCTTCAATCACATTATTGGACTACCGCAAAAAGACGGCCATGACATGCCGCTGCTTTCCTACCAAAAGACGTTGTATGATTCACTGCAAAACCACAAACACATTTGGATAAAGAAGTCTAGAGGTATTGGTGTCACTGAGTTTCTTTTGAGGTATATAGCTTGGTGTTGTCTTTCAGAAGAATCCGGAAAAAATCTTTCAGGAGAATTCCGATTTTTTCGGAATTCCAGAGTCTGTATCATCACCGGTCCAAGGATAGACTTGGCTGAAGATTTGATTGCCAGGTTCAAAGGGCTATTTGCAAAGACTGGGTATACCCAGTCTTTTGACAGAACCGCTAGCACCGTTGCCTTTCTGAATGGTGTCAAGGTTGAAGCTTTTCCTAGCCATCACGTGGACACCATGCGAGGCTTGGACGCTGTCAGATTCATTCTATCGGATGAGACCGATTTCTATCCAGCATTTCAGCAGCGAGAGGTTAGGGCAGTAATGGAGGGGTACATTGGCAAGCCCAATTCGGACCCTCATATCGTACTTGTTTCAACACCTAAAGCGCCAGGCGGCCTTACGCAGCAGATAGAGCTAGAATCTAACTCACTATATCACAAGCTGTTCTTTGATTATACTTATGGCCTACAAGGGCGTTACCCTATCTATTCACTGGACCAGATTGAAAAAGCAAAGCCAAGCCCAGAGTTTGAAAGAGAATACATGCTCAAGTATCAGGGACTTGTCGGCAATGTCTTCTCGCAACTAGCTATCGAGAACTGCCAGAAAATAAGCTATAATCCCCTGCAGATAAACCCAAATTCCAAGAAATCAATGGCGATAGATCCAGGGTTTGGAAGTTCCAACTTTGCAATCGTAGTTACTCAATTGGTCGACGGTAAGATCCAGGTGATACACGCGGAAGAAAATCCAAGGCCAGTCTTCACCGATATGATAGAGAAAATATGGCAGCTGAAGAACAGGCTAGGTCATGTTTCCAATATCTATTGCGACGCCGCTAATCCTGAGGTCATCAGATCTCTTAAGCAAACATTTGGAGAAATCTACCAGGAGCAGTATATCAGGGAGCCATTTGAATTCTCCAGGAAGTACGGCACTCATATAGAGGATGCTATGTTTATTGTGCCGACTCCCTTCAGTGTCGAAGGACCCGAGCGCTTCGATTTCACGGCCTCAAACCATTTTACCTCTTGGTTATAGTCAGCGTTTTCGGGAAGCTGTTCCCATGCTTTTCGCAGGTTGTACTTTTCATATAATGATATGGTCTTTTCGTAGTCCAATGTATGTTACCTTATCGGATATACGATAGGGAACCGTAACTAAAAGCTTTTTATCCGTCTGTCGAGAATATACTATTATCACATTCTTTGGCCGCTAAGGTAGGTAAGCCTCAAAGAATGGCGCGGAGCAATAAAATGATTACCTTTGGCTTGATAATAGTAGCCTTGATTGCAATATCTAGCTTTGTACATGTATTCACCCCAACTATTTTGGCTCAGGAAATGACTAGTAAGGATAATACGACTGAGGCAAACTTCAATAGCAACACGAGTATGACAGATACAAATGCAACAGGTAATATATCAAATAGGGGGAGCCTGAGCATGAGCCAACACTATAATACGTCTTCTTTAACTCTGGCTTACAATTTTTCTTTGGCTGAGAGTCCTGTTGTCAGGTAGCTAAGCGCCTACTAACCAGAGAACCTCATATATATCAAGTAAGGCAGTATATGCCAGCTTGAACTCTGTTATAACAATAACAAGAGCAATCCTAATGGGGTTTCTCTCTACCTCTATCTTAACCACTACCACAGTTATTACTGCAGGGTATGGACAACCAGAGCCACTGGAAGAACTACTAGGCCCACAACTGTCATACCCCCCTGGCTTTACCGATCCACAAGACCCAAAGAATTGGACAAAAACTTGTAATAATGTTGCCAATGAAGCCGCCAAGCACTATGTATTGGAGAGTGATATACTGGCGTGTCTCCCCTGGTATAATGCGACTATACTTAAGAAATATGGAGTATCACCTACAGAATAACTAACCTTACCCTAAAAGTATTATTGATTGAAGGTTATAGATAAATATAGACAAAAGGCCGCTAAGGTAGGAGCCTCAACGATTGGCGCGGCTTGGATCCCAGTTGTCTGGTAGCCAAAACCTACTGCTATATAGCCTAAAATGTCTATCATAGGTATTTCCTCTCAATATTTTTTAGGTTCTTTATCGCTCGTAATACAGTAGTTATTGGCACGGCAATAATAATGATTCAAAGAAAATAGTACCGACAACTGACTTACTATTAGGATTTTGATAAATAAAAGATAATAGGCCGCTTTTCTATTTTATTTCTTAACGTTTATCATTATTCCTTAGACTAATTTCCTAACTTAACCTGCAACCTCAGTTAATGGCCGGTAGGATTTGACGCCTTACTAAGACGATTAATTCTTAATTAGTCAATCGCGCCTGCTGCACCTGCAATTACTTCAGATAGTGCTGGGTGTATGTGTATGGTTTTCCTTATGCTGTCTATTGTACCGTCTCCTGCTTTCATAGTCACTAAAACTTCATGAATCAGTGTAGATGCATCAGTTCCTATAATATGGCAACCAAGAACCTTCCTATCTTCTCTATTTACTAAGAACTTTACAAAACCGTCTCTATCCTCAAGTGCTTTACCCATTGCCGTCTGTATATATGGGTAGATACATTTAAGGTAGTCTTTTCCCTCCTTCTTATCTTCCTCCTCCAATTGTTGTTCGGTAAATCCTACTCCAGCAACCTGAGGCGAGCTAAATATGGCATGCGGCATGGCATAATACTCTACAGGTATTTTTCTATCTGAATTTAATATATTGTGATAGGCATATTGTGCTTCATGGTTGGCATTGTGCTTGAATTGATAGCGTCCAACTACATCCCCTAGAGCAAATATTCCTTTAATATGAGTTTCAAGATATTCATCAACTATTATGAAGCCTTTTTGGTCAAGTTTGACTCCTGTTTTCTCTATATCAAGTGAATGTGAATTAGGTATTCTTCCTATAGCTAGTAGGAGCTGATCCGAATTTAATTCTAGGCTCTTGCCAGAGGTATCATTTTTTGCGGTTATGTGAAATATTTCAGATCCAAAATTCTTATTAGTACTGTTTTTCTCCTTCTCCTTCTTCTTTGTTACCGATTCTATACTATATCCGAGATATACATTATACCTCCTGGAAAAAACTTCTGTAAACTTCTGTGAGATGTCTTTATCCTCGTTTGGAATAAGTTTGTCTCCCAGCTGAACAATATTAATTTTAGTTCCGAGACTGCCGTAAAAATGGGCTAATTCGCATGTTATGTATCCTCCACCTATAAAAGTAAGAATACTAGGCTGTTGTTTTAGTCGTAAAGCCTCATCACTTGTAATAAAACCACTCCCTTGTAGACCCTTTATTTCTGGTATTTTAGGTTTAGTACCTGAAGCAATCAAAATTTTATCTGCAGTTATAGTTGTCGTCGTTTCCCCGTTTACAAATGAAATCTTTTTGTCTGCTAGAAATTTACATTCTTTTGGAAAGAACTTTGGATTGCCCAATTTTTGGTATGAGTTTTTAATTGCTTCTGACTCAGTATCAGTTATGTTATTGACACGTTTAACGATCTTTTCAAAATCAATGGAAAAATTGTCAACATTTATACCAAAGGTCCTTGCGTGTCTAATAGTATCTGCTACATTTGCACTATGTATTAGAAGCTTTGATGGTATACAACCTCGATTAAGGCACGTGCCACCCATCATCCCTTTCTCAACTATTGCAACTTTGAGACCACTTTGAGCAGCAGCATTTGCTACATCAA
>DASTUU010000180.1:0-11319 GCA_035759485.1 Nitrososphaeraceae archaeon | reverse complement strand
AACTATGCGAGAGCATTTTTGCACTTAGCTCCGGCCTGCGGTTTGTAGGTGTTATCGATAGAATGGGTAGACTTGTTGCGGGGGGGATGAGAAAAGGCGTAACATCTCTGGAACTAGACTCCGAAAAACTATATCTAGAATTTGCACTTAGGAGCGAAATGCGCAAGGATTTTGATGACGAATTTGGTAAAACTATCTTTAGTTTTACGGAAAGAGAAAAGGTAAAACTCGCTTCATTTCCGCTACATGGAAGCTATATACTAAGAATATCTATGGAAAGAAAAGAACCACATAGTGAGATTATTGAAAAGACCTTGAAGATTATCAACAACATAAGAGGCTGAACTTATGTCCATTTTTTCTTGGTAGTTTGGTAGGTACCTTTTTTCACACATTCCAGCAAAGTGTTCACAAATTTCTTTACTACCTTTGTTGTCATTTTCAAATATTACTATTGTATTGTGGTATATCTCTGGACAAAGTATCGTGGCGATCCAATGAGCTTTGTTCGAATGTGGTTCTGCTACGTTTGAATTCGAAATCTGTATGTGAGATTTAACTAGTCATTTCCAGGACGTACCTATCAATCTCAATCCCAAGCAGCTATATCTTTTTCTGCAATTATTCTTTTGGGTTTTATTCTTACAAGCACCTCTTCCTCTGTACTATTTCTTCTGCCATAGGCCCTTGCTTTTTCTCTTCCCACATATCTTTGTGCTATTTTAGTTGCCCATTCAAAGAGTTTTTTTTGTTTATAATGGTATATTTTTGCAGTACCATATACCGTTACAAATGAAAATTGTGGGGTTTGATCATCCACACAAATACTTACCCTGTTGTCACGTCGAATGTTTTTTGCTTTAGCCGATGCACTACCAGTAGTAAAAATGATATCGCCGACCACTTTGCTTCTGCTATTACTGTCAACCAAAACAAACCAAATTGGAACAATATTAGAACTTCCATCTTTCTTAGTTGTAGCAAGTTTTCCTGTGAAGGTACCTTGCATGAGAAATCTGCCAATTTCTGCATTTGACATTTCTGTCATTATTATTTCACCAACTTCATTTCTAGGAGGTGCCAAGAGTATCTATAGTAGGCTTTTCTTGCCCTTTCATACATTCTTAATATTACCGTATAATCTTATTTAATGTTGATTTGGAGTTGATTTTGATCAGGAGTCAATGTCTTGAATCGGCAGCATATTTTTATCGCGAAAGTATGATGGATAGCCGTCTGTAAGTTCACCAATATACGATTGACCTCTAAAGTATTATAGGCAACAGACTTTCTTTTTCCAAATCTCGATATTTACACCATCTATTCTTTTCATAGTTTCCGCTGCGTGATGATGTGAAACCTCTGTTTCTATTGTATTTAATAGCTTAACTCAATATGATTATCTTCTCAAATAACTATAATCACGACAATCAAGCGTTGGATTCTCCCAATACTGAGACAACTTGTGTATTTAATAAAAAAAAGGGTTGTTACTGTACTACAACCGTACCAGTTAGAAATGGATGTAGAGTACAGAAGTATGGATATTCGCCGGGTTCGGTAGGCATTGTTATTGGTTTGCTTTGTTGATTTGCCGCAACATAGCTGGTATCGAACTTACCGTCTGGCTTTGGAGACTGCCCTGAAGTTGCAGTATGAAGGGCATTGTCTTGGTTATCCCAAATTACAGTGGCTCCTGGAGATACAGTAGCTTTGCGTGGTTCGTAGGCTAGACCGCTATTCGGTACGGACGAACCAAGTGGCATAACTATAGTAGTTTGGCCACCTGCAGCACTTGCTCCAGTAGCGTTAGCGGCACTGGCAGCAGCGGTAGTATTGGTTGCATTAGTTGCATTTGCCTGTGCAAATGTCTCAGATGGACTTATGCTAACAACTGATACTGCCAACAGGACAAATATCATGCTAGCGGTCCCTACAGCTATGAAAGAAATGGCTCGTTCTGTTGAAACCATCACCAATAAACAGCACTGTATACAATATAATAATTAGCAGATTACACGTGTTTCCTTCGTATTTTATACAGTAATAGTAGGAGTTATAGTTGCCACTCTGCATAGACAAGATAGGAGAATAGAGAAGGATTTATACCATAGGGCTAGTGGCACTAGCAGCACACAGATAACAGGAGTATCTCAGATTGCATATGTTATAATACCAGCGATATTAATTGTTAAGAAAAGGTGTGGCAATGTTAGGGAACTAGTCAAAAGCAAAGGAAGCACAAATAATTGGAAATATTCGTATCCATATCTATTTACACCTGCTGTTTGTTGCATATCAAGGATAGCTGTATATTTAAACCTACTTTATTGAGGTGATACGAAAAATTCTAGCAATTATAGTTTTACTAATTCTCTTGGTTTCATTTACTACCTGTATAGCCACAGAAATAATCCCGCAGAGAGCCGTGGCAACATCATCTTCTTCCTTAACACAAAATGATAATAAGCATTATGAAATTAAAACTTTTCAAGATGGCTTTTGTGGTGTTAATCCAAGACCTAATTCAACTGAGTACATCACTGAATATGTACTTCCTCAGTTTTGTGAAATGCCACTGGGGATAGGAGTAGATGTCGAAGAAGATACGGTTTGGTACGTATCGACAAAGAAAGGCATCTTAGGAAGCTACAATTTAGAAGAAGACAAGTTTAATGAGGAGAACCAAATTCCAACGTGGCCCTCACGCGATAATCCTCGTGAGTTTTCACAGGTATGGGACGTAGAGATAGACAATCGAAGAAAATCGGGAGGGGGAGAAGGGGACGTCTGGTTTACCGATGGAAAACGAAATGCGATATGGCGATTTATCACGTCTACAAACACATTTGAAAGATATATAGTTCCAGGTCAGTCTAGAGATTTTGGTACCACTTATCCAGCATCTATAGAATTTGACTCATATAGCGACAATATTATGTACTTCGTTGGAATGTTCAAACCTTCGATATGGATTGCAGAAATTGATAAGTTGAAAGACGGTACGTCTCAGGGAATATCTGAGATACCTATTCCCCTAAAAGGATTTGAAGGAACTGATCCTGTATTTATAACTACTGGTTCACTTGCTTTTGAAGAAAAGGAGAATGCAGTCTGGGTTTCTGTCATGGCATACGGATACAAGGGAAAGATCTTCAAGTATAATATTGATGCCAAATCCTTTGATGTCTTTAATTTACCAAGGGAGTTAAGTTCCCCTTGGGGGCTAACCGTTGATGACAATGGCGATCTATGGGTTACAAATGCTGGTAGCAGTATATTTTACAAACTTAGACCTAAAAGCGATAATAGTGAGAGTTACGATGTAGAAGATTTCGAAATAGAGAAATTCGTCACCTCTAAGGGTTCCTTTAGAATTTTTGGGAAATTGCCCGAAAACAAGACCGAAAGGGATTTCCAGAATAGATATTATACTTTGCCTTCTATGATCAAGAAATCGAATGATGATTCAATATGGTTCAATGAACAACACGGAAACAAGATATCTAAATTTGATCCTCTGACTCGGACATTGATTGAATACTGGATTCCAACACAAAATAGATTGTGGGGCATCTGCTCCAATGATAACTACGATAGTGACAGTCTTGGTGACAATAGCAAAAAAAATAATGAAATCTGTGGCATAGCTAATGCGCTGCAGTTTTCTATAGCCAACCAAGATGGCTCTGGCAACGATAACACAGACATTTGGTTTAGTGAGTGGTCTCAGAATAAGATTGGAAAAGTTGAAGCAACAGATCATCCTCCTTTTTCAGTTGAAATTTTCGAATCAGACAAAGAACTAACCATAGAGAGAGGTGAGAAAGAAAAGATTAAGTTCACAATTAAAGCTGCCGAACAGCCGTCATCATCTTTAACTGACATTCGCATGGTTGCTTCGGGTAGCTTTACTTCATCTGGGGACTTTGGAAGTGCGACAGGAGAGTTTACTGAGCTACCATCCTCAATTTCAATGGAACGAGGAGAAGAGCGTGAAGTTTCATTTGAATTTATCCCATCAGTTCATGAGAAGCCCGGCAATTATACATTGATGATAGGCGCAGAAAATGATTCTATTTCTTATTTAAAGGCAATAAATATAAGAATTATTTGATTTGTTTTATAATCCATTGACTATGGGCCTTCCGGCTTGTCTACCCGCACCTTGCTTTTTATTCCTTAACTCCTTTTCCAGTATATTTTTTTACTGATTGAGAAATTTATGCCAAAATATTTGATGCAGCATAGCTGCAATGTTATTCTGATAAAGCCCCTTACAGCAAAAGTTCCAGAAATACATATGTGTTTATGTTTGCTTTTTTATGTTCTAGACTATTTACAGTTGATAAGTAATTTCCTTGCGTTACTAATATAACTTAACAAACGACAAGTTTCTAAGTTATTTGTAATTTAAATGTACGGTTTTATCAAGCCGATCTTTATATAAGACAAATCAGTATCACTGCATATGTTAGAAAATCTAAACCTAGCAGCCTATGTTGCATTTGGATTTGCAATCAGCTATCTGGCACTCGAAGGAGGATGGCATTTTACTGCTTGCAAAATCAAGGAGAAATCAATTCAGCCATGTGTCTTTAAGCAAGTGAAAACTTTGCTTACTCAAAATAACGGGATACATTGAGGGACCACAAAGAAGGAGAAGAAACATTAAAATGTCTTCCACTATCAAGATAAAAAGTGTCATGTACTCAGGATTTGAATCATCTGCAAAAATAAAAAATGAACCTATAATCATGGGAGAAATATATAGAATTATAATGAGCGATGGATTCCAGCATTTTGCAGGAGCACAATAAATACATACTGCCATCACACTGATGTAGAAAGGTGGGATGTCATGTCCCTCCAAATCGCGTTGGGAGCTGACAAGAATTCATATACTGACAACTACAACTATTATAACTGTGGCCAAACATTGTAGAGGACTCAATTCTAGAGTATAGCTTAAACAATTCGCCCCAGACCTGGGGCAAATGCAATTATTAAAAGTCTCCTTTTGCTTGTTTCTACCCCTAGCACGAATATAAGACCTGACAGGACATAACCTTCCCTTGCTTCTATTCACTGTCGATACGATTTAAATATTAGAGCTTCATTTCATTGTCTCAGTTCATCGTTTGCCTTCGTATTTCTTGCTCATTCTTTGTATATCTATCTTGTCTATTAATGCCCTGTAGAGGAGCTCCTGAACCTATATCTCTCCATTTTGGAGTTAGCATACTAAATATGCCTTATAAGCATGTCGGGGAATAAAATTATGGTTGAGACAATACACCAAAAGCCAAGAAGAAGGTGAAGAATCTACTAATAGTAAGCAAGAGGAAGTCTTAATATGGCCTCACATGAGGTTTGTCAAGTGCCCTATTAGGACTAGCCTAGGGGTGCTTGGCAAAAAGTGGACCTTCCTAATAATTAGAGATATTGGCTTTCTTAAAATAAATCGTTTCAACCGGATCCTAGAGTCTATTCAGGGTCTCACACCTAGGGTCCTTTCAATGCGTTTAAAGGATCTAGAGAAGGAAGGGTTTGTCGAATGTGCCAAGAAAAATAGGTCGCCAATGATGGTTCAATGGAGGCTTACCGAGAAAGGCAAGGATACGCTGCCTATCTTGATGCAGTTGACAGCCTTTGGTTCGAAGTGGTATTTTGACATCGTTTTTGAAGATAAAAAACCTAGGAGATTGAAAGAGATCTTTCCTCAGCCAGAGGCAAGAGAAATAATTAGTCGTCTTGCCTGAAACCTTTCATCACAAATGTACAGATGTAAGTTCTGCCATAAGTTTAGTTAAATCTTCTGATATATAGTGCATGATATTGAATATACTTCTTTGAAATGATATACTTGCATAAGGGATATCGCAGGATAAATCTTGGGTACGCATAGCCCTTACTATCACAAGAAGAAAGCATGGGTCGACCTCCGTAAACTGTGTAAACAAATAATACATACGAGACTACCCAATTATTCAAACTGCATGGCGATGCTCTTTTTAAAAACCATGCTCCACTCTTTCATGGATAGTAATTTGACAATATCTGCCTACCTGATCGATAAAAACACGATAAAAGAAGTCGATTTTTCGAATCCAATCGCTGTCAGACAAGAAATGGTTCAAAACCCCGAAGAATCCTTGTGGATCCATGGAAACGAACCTGAAGATGTATTCCCGCTCCAAGGCATATTTGGTCTACATCCGTTATCTGTGGAAGCGGTAACTCACCAAAACCAACCTTCAAAGATTGAAAAATATGATGAATATTTGTTTACAATTATCGACGGAATCAGATATGACGAAAGAGAGGGAGAAGAGCATCAAAAGAATAGCAAAGCTGAATATGACAGGTATGACCTTAATCTCATAGAAGACGACCTTTACATATTTCTTGAGCAACGATGGATAGTCACTATCAATTTCCATAATCAAAAATTTCAGGAAAATATTAGGAAGAGAATTAAAAATCTGCAGCAACAAATAATGAGGTCGCTAGAGAGTAAACAACAACAGCTACCTAATGATAAGAGCAAAAGAAAAGATCAAATGACATATCAAATGTGTGAAATCATTTACCGTCTTGCGATAGAAGAGAGTATTGCAAGCTACTATCCTATTGTGGACAAAACTAATAAGCAGCTTGAACAGATAGAAGAATCCATTCTCAACATTACTGCTTCAAAAACCCAGCTGTCCAATATAATTTCGCTTAGAAGAAAAATTAGCTTCCTAGAGGGTACACTAGGAATGGTATCAAGGGCGTTTGATGATATTATCAATACTGGAAGTTTTGAACAGACAAAGCTTAGCCGCGATTCTAGGAGGCAGATACGTTCTCTGGATGACAAAGTTACATACCTGAGAAGAGATATAGAGAATATGCATCAGAGAGTCATAAGTCTTAGAGAAGCTTATAATTCATCCCTTACCGCAAATCTAAATGAAACAATAAGAACGCTAACAGTAATTGCTACAATAGTTCTTCCACTTACACTAATATCTGGAATATATGGAATGAATTTTGACATTATGCCTGAGCTGCGTTCTCCGTACGGATATTACTATGCTTTGGGATTAATGGCAGCGGTAGGTGGCGGGATGATTGGTTACTTTAAATGGAAGAGGTGGATTTGAAGTATCCTCTACAGACTAGCCTCTATCTAGTCTATGTATTTTATATGCTATAGAGACAAATTTAAAAATCCGCTCTATTTTGAATGATATATAGTATGAATAAAAAAATCAGTATGGAGGGACAACAGTATTTTTCTCAGTTTGGTGAGGATAAGTGGATTGTAGATAACCTTCATTACCCTTTAAACGGTATATTTGTTGATGTAGGTGCAAGCGACGGCGTTTATGGTAACAATACTTATTTTTTTGAAAAGATAGGATGGCAAGGCTTATGTATTGATGCTGACCCCAGTCATCATGCTTCTTTAAAGGAGAATAGAAGGTTGGTTGAAACCTGCGCAGTGTCATACGTAAGAGGCGAGGTTGAATTCTATCACCATAACACCGACTCAACATGGTCAGGAATATATCGGAGAGGGAAAGACTACACTCCAATAAGAGTACAGTCTAGTACATTAGAGGATCTGTTGGAAACCTGAGGGATCTTTTAGTTGTTGTTGTTAGTATTTACTCAGCTATTTCCCTCTACCTCTTTGGCTATAATAACTGTTATAGTACCTGTAACTCTATCAATTCTTCTGATACGTTCTGAAACAAGTTCTTTTAATTTCTCCTCAGTATCTGAATTAACTCTTGCTATTATATCATAAATTCCTTGTACTTTAAGGATTTCCTTTAGTTGATTTATGACGTCTTCTATGAATAGATATTGGGCGTTTATGAAGAGAAAGGCAGATGTCATCTAAATGGCGCGATATCTTTGGATATTAATATATTCATATCCTTCTAACTTTTCCATCTTTGCATATATATAATCTATCATGGTCTGTATATGTTGCTGGCTGCCGTGTACGAGAGTTGAGTCTAGGCCTCACTGCGGTATTTGTTTTGGCCTTGGTCCTGAGTATGTAATTAGAAATAGTCGTATTTAGAATTAATGCATATTACCTGTTTTAAGGCCCCAACCTATAATGAAAAAAGTTGTATTTAGCCGTACCCTCTGTCTGCTATTATTTAGTTAATGTCGTGAGTGATCTTGCTTACAGATAGAAAAATAGTTTTTCATATGATAGTGTGAGTTTACAATGCATGTGTTTAATGAACTGGAATTTCATAGTATAGATCAATAGATACATTTGTCTTGGTCTGGCTAATATCTATCTGAGATATGATTAAAAAAGCCTCATTGTAATATATTAATCAATTCTTACTTTTTTTCTTTCTCCCACTTCATTCCATTCACTTAGGTCCACTTCAACAAATATCGTTTCATTTTTCTTTGCAGCAGCAATCCATCTCTTTAATACCTGTTTCCAGTCTATTTCATTTTTATCATTTAACGTCTGATCAAACGCATCAACAAATCTTGTATAAGATTCACCCACCCTTGTCATTGCTCTAAAATGTTCATCATCCTTTAACCCAACAGCGAATTCATTTTTGTCTTTGTTTGTATATATACAAATCAGTAATTTTTGATACTTATTGATATTGTTATTATTTTCGTCGTAGTTGTTCATAAAATCAGAGGACTTTGATTCTATATTCACTGAAAAGAACTACTGTATTGTTCTTATTTATGGGATAGTAAAGAGCAAGTGATATAGGAGAAGGGCAGCTCCAGTCGGAAAGCTAAATTCATTCCAAACGTAAAAGCTTACAAATTTTTCTCTGAAGGGATAGCTTACTTATAACTAGTAATTAATTTGTGGAGTGAATATTACTATTAGGGTCCGATAGTATCAGGACCCTTTTCCTTTATAGGTTGAATAACTACTCTGTGTGATTAGGTCCTTGCATATATACAGGTTCTGTTGTTTTTGTTGTTATTTAGCTTTTCTTTTAGATATCTGGCTTCTGTTTGGGCAGTCATAAATTGTACGGAAGTGACTGAACAGGATAAGGACATTGTACAAAATGTAAATGATAAGAACAGTCAATAATTAGCATCGGATACTTTATCTATCCTCGTCATTCTTCTATAACATTTTCTAAATTTAACCGAGCATTCTTTGAGATGAGTAAAGAGACTAATTTAATGTTTTTACTAGTTTCTTTATAATCTTAGGCTCTGTCGAATCATCAGTTGTTTAAATCAGTTGTTGGAAAACGGTTGGTAAAATGCTAATCAACTACTAAATTTTTTGTTCTGTCATTTGTCAAATCGAAGAACAGATCAAGGCAAGATTAGCAGCTTACAACATAATAGTAGATGCCATATCTATTACAGACTTTCAATTCTCACAACTGTTTAGATCAGCAGTAGAAGCAAAGGTAGCTGCACAGCAAAGAGCATTACAAGCTCAAAATGAATTAAGGAGAATACAGATAGAAGCACAACAAAACGAAGCCAAAGCAATTGGAGAACAAAAAGCTAATATAGCTAGAGCAGAAGGAGTCAAGCAGTCCAATTTATTGGAAGCAGAAGGAGAAGCACAAGCCATAACAATAATAGACCAACAGCTAAGGAATAACCCTACATATTTGGAATGGCTTAAATCGACCAAGTGGGACGGGAAGCTACCATTAGTGACAGGAGGAGCTGGTGGACAAGGAGTCACTCCATTTATAGAGATTCCAACTTCTAGGACTAATGCAGGACAAGAAGAACAGTCGTCGGTAGCAAGCAATAACACTACAAATTCTCCTACTTCTCAAGTGAATCTTGGGTTGTGGGCGCGATGATAAGGGAAACTACAGGAGACTGATACCTGTGTTTTTGAGCACTTAGTCTTCCTCCTCCTCCTCCTCCTCCTCACCTCTCGCACTTTCTACAGTATCTGAATTTCCAGCGGCTTAAACATATGCAACAATGGCACTCCTGTTAGTGCCATTAATATTGCCGGAACCAGGAGATTCAGTCCATATAGCTTCTATAGATTCAGCGGAGGAAAATGGCTAGAAAGTATTCAATAATATAGGATAACTCATTTAGACTTAAGTTCTCTTCATCTGCATTATTTTTTATCCGTGTGGTACAGAAAACTGTAAACTGTAAAAAACAATGTCGTGTATATGATGAGTATGCCAGAGAACAAGGAAAATATCGCACCAGGCACTAGCCCAACAGAAAGGCCCGATCTGCAAGGCTACAAGAGTACAGATAAGGTATCAGCGAATACTAATACTTGTCAGGACTGCGGCAAGGTCTTCCCTAGCACAGAAGAACTAACTACACACTATAAGAAAGATCACCCTGAATCATTCTAGCTGACTAGTTTAGTAGTATAGATTGATGCTCACAATTTTATGCCTGACTTGAATCTTCATGAAATCGTGATTTCGTTGTCGCAGACTACTGAGTAGACATTATGTACCCTAAGTAGCTATAATTAAACCTGAAAAATATTCTATTCCTCTATAATCCATAAGAGCTAAGCCTGCGGTAACTTTAAGGATGGATTAGTATAAGTTGCATTTACTTAGATTACTATACATCATTGCTACAATACAATAGCATCATAACTAAAATCGGGCTGTGCTTCAGTACTGACGTTCAATCAAAGTTATTCTTTAATGCGCTAGGTTTCTAGAAATCCAAATCGCAATCCCTGAGCATAAGACAGCAAGACCCACTCCCAAAATCACAAACCCATTTGCCGTCCATTCAGGATTACTGTACATAAAAGAAGACTGCGGACCTAAAAGTGACTTGCTCTGTGCTGTAAATATTAATCCTGCTATAGTGAAGAGCGCCCCGACAACAAATAATATTTTTCCGATGTAGGTTATATTCATGGTTTCTTCTCATTATTGCCAAATATCTGTTCAAAACCTTTAATAAAACTAATGTCGGAGTTGATTACCACAATAATTGGCACAGCCTCATCACCGCAGCGGTGCTGATGAAACGTCAAAAGCTCTCTCATCTGAACTTCCGCATGAACATCATCTAGTGAGGACGCTAGGTCTTGTAGACGTGGTTATGATTGGTATTGCAGGTATGATTGGTGGAGCTATTTTTGTCCTTGTAGGTCCAGCAATTGGTCTTGCAGGAAGCGCCGTTATTATCGCTTTTATAATTAATGGAATAATTACATTGTTTACAGCTATGGGATATGCAGAACTAGGTTCAGCAATGCCAGAAGCTGGAGGCGGCTACCTATGGATAAGAGAGGGATTGCCACGACCCAATGCTTTTATCAGTGGTTGGATGGCTTGGTTTGCT
>DASTUU010000179.1:0-6607 GCA_035759485.1 Nitrososphaeraceae archaeon | reverse complement strand
GTAAGAGCTGCAAATGCTATTAGTATTCTGGATAGACTTACACAAGACAAGGGAATGAAGTCACACATCAGAACAATGTTGTGGCAAGTTGTCTCCAACCTTGAAGGCATAAGAGAATAATTTGTGTAACAAACGATTATTACATCTATATAGCTCAATTTTACTGTTGAATACCTTTATGGGTATTATGTTGATTTAAAAGGGGTTACTATATAGGGGAGTTTGCCTAACTATTGGCAATAATGGTAAACTTAAGTAAGAAACTTTCTTTTGCAGATGTGACAGTGAAATAGTGTTATGAAAATTATTAGTGCCACCTCCGAGACTCCGGGTATGACCAAAGAAGAGGTTGAAAGATTTCTTGCAAGCAATTTGATGTTGCAGATGGCAACGATCGATGGACAAGGCGAACCTAACATACAACCTGTCTGGTTTTATTATGATAAAAATAGAGAAAAACTCTTGATAACAACTTCCAAATTAGCAAAGAAGGTTCAGAATCTCCGGAATAAATCAATTTTGTATTTTTCCGTAGATGATGAGAATTTTCCTTATAAGGGAGTAAAAGGCAAAGGCTCGGTGACTATAATAGCTGATCCAAATAGAGCCGTTTCAGAAGGAGACAAAATAAGTATGAAGTACCTCGGTACACTCGATCACCCTATAGCAAAAATGATAACGGAGCATTCAAAGAACGAGGAAAATGTTCTTATTGAAATTAGTCCAAAGTTCTTTTCTACATGGGACTATGGTAAATCAACCGCCAGCATCTAAGCTGGTTCAACAACAAGACTATTATATTGAAGGGGTTGCCCTTCAAATTATTCCAAGTAGCCCTAAACCATGTAAAAAAGATTCATATCTTGCTTCCTTAAACTCGCGGAATTGACCTGCCTTTTTATTGGACTCCAAAGAGAAAACTCATGCCGAAGGTGTAGCGGTACATTGACGTACTTTCATTAAGCAAGATCTATCTCATTTGCTACCTTTACATATTTGCCCCCATTATTTGGTATAATCCTTAGTCTTCCTCCTCGAAAGTTTTTCTTTAATTCATTACCTCTGAAGATTCTATCGAGAAATACGGATAGAGCTCCTATTTCAGAATGTGGCTGATTTCCTACTGCCACATTGTAGTCTGCGAGAGTGTATACTTCTCTCGGAACCTTTTGTGCTCCGATAATTACTAGAACTTTCTTTTCTTTCCAGATCTCATCAATGGTATCATCAATATTAATGCCATACATCGTCAAATGGATGACTTTGCCGGAATTTTTTTTCCAGCAATGAACTACTTTCCTCCAATCTTGGACAATTTCGATACTGAAACTCGATTCACCTCCCCATATACTCCCAACTTTTCGAATAGTTTCCTTTATAGACTCATCGACTTCTGTCATATAGATTGAATCGGCTCCAAACGCTCTTGACACCAATGCCGCATGCGTAGTTATGCGATCATCGCGAACAAGCCTGTGTCCTATTCTAAGGACTGATACCTCCATAATTCGCTCCTCTACCCACCACTTGCACCACCATATATTATATCATTGTGGCAAAATAGTACAGTCGGGTGTGTTTTTAACTAATTACAACTTAAGTATCAAAAAATATTTAATCTAACGACATTCATGGCCTGAATTCCTGTTGTCTGAATAGAATAGAAGAATGATTCCTCTAAAAAGGCACATTTTGGGCTTCAAATTTTTATTATGGTCCGACTAATATGTTCATCTTTACAGTTGAATATACGAAGTTTTGTTTCGGTTGATGTATCAATCAAAGACAAGATCGGCGAATTGCAGAACAGGATAATAAATGAAGAAGATTGGAGGATGCAGCAGGTCAAAGCAGTTGAAAAACAGAATCTCCATTTCAGTATCTTTTTTTTGGGAGAAATATCTCCAGAGACAGTTGGTATACTCAAGTCGCGACTTTCAGACCTCGTATTTCAGCCCTTCACAGTAACTTATACGGGTCTTGGAGTTTTTCCAAGCACTGCTAAGCCTAGGATCATATGGATGGGAACAGATGCTGAAGGTGGAAAGAAACTCAAAAATCTCTCTCAAATGGTAGTGACCAGTATTAAAGACGTGGTCAAACCCGACAAACCATTTATACCCCACGTTACACTATTTCGGATAAAGAATGGAAGGTTAAGAGCCGACAATATGTTAAGAAAGTACAAAAACATTAGCTTTGGTTCAGATTTAGTTGATAGAATACACATCAAGAAAAGCGAGCTGACCCAATGTGGGCCCATCTATTCTGTTATGTATACGGTATGGGGACTATGACTACTACCACTACTACTACTACTACTACCAGCACCACTCTACGCTCTGTTACCTCTCAGGCATTGAAATACTGTCAACCATCTGCGAAAGAAGTCGAAAAGCTGACAACTATTACAAACCAGGTTCTAGAGCTAGTCCGAAAATATCCTTCCCCTCTAATAAATGAGGTGGTTGCTGGGGGATCATTTGCAAAGGGAACATGGATGAAGGACGAGGCAGATCTGGATATATTTGTTAAAATAGACCCCTCAATTGATAAAGTTGAATTTGAAAAGCTGGGCAAGAAGGTTGGATTACAATCCCTAAAGAGATACAGAACACAGCTGAGATACTCTGAACACCCGTATGTGGAGGCCTTTGTAAGGGGTGTCCGAGTAAACATTGTTCCATGCTTCGACGTGGAACGGGGGAAATGGAGAAGTGCAGCTGACCGATCCCCGTTCCACACGGAGTACATGAAGAAGAATCTGGATGTGCGAAAGCAGCAGGAAGTAAGGTTATTGAAGAAATTTCTAAAAACCATAGGGACATACGGAGCACAAATAGCCAAAAGCGGACTAAGTGGTTATGTGACTGAAATCCTAATCCTAAAATATGGTTCTTTCATTTCAACTCTGCATGCTATAGCAGATATTGATAACAACGGACAGATAATATCAATTTGCGAAGTTGATAACGATGTTTTGAAGACATTCCAAAGCAGTATTATTATAATAGATCCCGTTGATCCAAGAAGAAATTTAGGTTCGGCTATTTCGGCCGAGAGTTTAGGAAAGTTTATTCTAGCTTCTAGATCCTTTATCAAAAGACCGTCTTTAGACTTTTTTGCACAAAGAAACGAAAAAAAAATAAAGCCCAAAAGTCTAAGGCTAAATTCAAATCTTCTGATAATAGAATTCAAGTATCAGCCCAGAAGCCCCGACATAATTTGGGGTCAACTGAAGAAAACTCTTGGCGCTATTTCAAAACAACTACAACTAGGACATTTTAATGTGATCCGAAGCACTTGCACGACAGATGAAAAGGGATTTGCTGCACTACTATATATGTTGCAATCAGTTAAATTACCATCCTACGTTGAAAGAATTGGTCCTGAGGTCTTCAGAAGAAAAGAATCTTCTAAATTCATTTCTAAAAATGCCAAAGAATGTCTTTTATTTTGGATTAACAGAGAAATGAGAATTGTTGGTCTTTTTAACACCAAGATATCAAACGCGAAGGATTATGTTCATTACTTGCTTTCTGAACGCGCAGGATATAGTGGGATTACAGAGGGTCTAAAAGAAGACGTACGACATCATGGACTGAAGATTTATACTGGTGACGAAAAAGGGATGATGAAGAGAACAGTAAGACATGCTGCCAACGAGTTCATTTCAACAGAACGGTTTATCACATGGTAACATCGACACAACCTCACCTCAATTAGCCAACATCATATCGTACCCACAGTTTGATAATGCTGGATACACTGAGCGCATAAGTGAAATACAATCCCTCGGGGTCAAATTTATTATCTGTGGGGGTAGGTCAGTGATTAGAAATGTTGCAATAGCAGGAAAAGGGTGCGTAAGTTTGGTGCTTCGAGCAAAATCTCAAAAGAATGACATGTGTGCTCTCAAAATAAGGAGACTAGATGCCAACAGAAGTAACATGGAACGAGAAGTAGAGTTGAACAAAATAGCAAATTCGGTGGGTGTAGGACCAGAGATTTTTGGACACTCTAAAAATATTATTTTAATGGAGTTTGTTGAAGGTCTCAGTATAATTGACTGGATTGCGCGAGATGATAATGCTGCTGATCCTAAAATTGTCCTTAATGTTCTTTTAGACATCCTGGAGCAATGCTATCTTTTAGACACAATACATCTAGACCATGGTCAACTTAGTTACTTGGACCGTCATGTCATTATTTCAAATTCATACAAGGTAACACTGATAGATTTTGAGAGCTCAAGCACAAGAAGAAGGACATCCAACGTGACTTGTGCAGCGCAGTCGCTGCTTTTAAGTGGCTTCATTTCAAGACGAATAAACGACGTCTTATTTCTTCAAAACAAGAAAGAACAGCTGATTGAAAAACTACAGTTATACAAATCATGCCAAACTAGAGCAAGTTTTGATAAACTATTATATCTTTTGCTAGAATGAAGACACAATAGCTCCCGGAGGCTGTCGTATCACGATATCACCTGTAAAAAAGACTGTATGTCTCAGGCCTTGTAGAATCTGCCTACCAACTATTCAGTAACCGGTGCTCGAAATCCAGATATTAGTGGGAAAATTATCTACTAGGGACAAAAAGAATGGCAGAAGACACATCATCTGCATCTTCTTCTAATGCAATTCCATTCCCTACGTTGACTATACTTTATTTGCCCTCAGAAGCAAGCGAGATAATCGGGGAGATGAGTCAAAAGTACTGTAATATGACGATAGAGGATTGTAGGGGATATTTTCATGGTGGAGTAGAAAGACAGTACAGGAAAGTCACTATATGGAGTCAAGGGATCGATAGTCTATGGTTCAATGCAATTATTGCTAGAGTAAAAGAACTAGCAAGTGTGAACTCGGTACCGATTGTCTCGGGTGGGGTAATGTATGCTATTTAGCATAATTTTATGAATTTTGTGCGATGGATGGTTCGTTCGAAACACAAGAACCCTTCTCGTGTTTCAACCACGACTTCTAGAAAAGGTATTGGGTCTTTGCTTGATTGCATCTCTTACCTCTGCTTCGACTTTGTTATTCTCAAGACATGATCTTTGCAGATAATAGCTGCATATGAGAAAGATAGACATGTAAATCTGGTATTTTGAGCCCTACTATTATCAGAACATGTGTGAGAAGATCGCAGGAGACCCACCCCATTGCATGTCGGACACATTTCATTCTTTTAATGATTCAATCAAGGAAAACACCAAGGATAAGAGCTTTGCCTAAATTGAATCTTGAGCAGTCATCTAGGAACCATTTTGCACCCTGCGCTTCCCATGCTTTTCATGTCTTAAACTATTGTTGATTGATATCGGTGACTCATATTGTAACGCCCATACTATAGCGTTCAAATAGCATAATAATAGATCAAACTTAATGGGAAATGAGACCAAGAATATAATCCATGTCACAGCCAATACTTGGGACGATATGGTGCTTAAATCCAAAAAACCAGTTCTAGTCGATTTTTGGGCTGAGTGGTGTGGCCCATGCAGAATGGTGGGGCCAGCGCTAGAGCAGTTGTCTGACACAATGAATGGAAAGGTGAAGATAGCAAAGCTAAATGTAGACGAGAACCAGGAAATAGCAATGAAATATGGAGTAAAATCAATACCCTCGTTGCTACTCTTCAAAGAAGGTCGGGAGATTGGAAGGACAGTAGGAGCCGCTTCTAAAGAGGCATACCAACGGTTTATAGAGCAGTTTCCATAAAACGCCTGACAAAGAATATAGAATAGCCCGTCTCTTTTCATTGGAGCAAAACAAATAACTCGTTCACATTTTGCCAAAGCATTAATATTGTATCGTAATAAACGATAGCAAGTCTTGGGAAAAAAAGAACTTACTGCTCTTTTTTCATCTAGTCCTGATAGATACTATAAAGTTCCGCTATTTGATAGAGTTGGATTTAATCGACAAAGATGTAGTAAGTGTGGCAAGTTCTTCTGGTCTATAGTTAGCAAGGAATTATGCCCTGACCATGAGCATTATGGTTTCATAAATAACCCACCAACTAACAAGCGTCTTGATTATGTTCACGCATGGGAAGAAATTGAAACTTATTTTAGTTCCAAAGATCACACCACTATTGGTCGCTATCCGGTCGTATGTAGGTGGCGTGATGATCTTTATTTCACGATAGCTTCTATTGTCGATTTCCAAAGGGTGGTAGGTGGCAAAGTAATTTTTGAACTTCCCGCCAATCCACTAGTTGTTCCTCAAATGTGTTTGCGATTTAACGATGTGGAAAATGTGGGTTTGAGCGGTAGACATTATACGTCTTTCTGTATGGTCGGGCAGACGTGTAGTGCAGATTCTGCCGGAGGATACTGGAAGGATAAATGTGTTGAAATAGACTATGGAATGCTTACGACTGTCCTAGGAATAAAACCAGAAGAGATTACCTTTGTAGAAGATGTCTGGATAGGAGCAGGTGCTTTCGGCAATTCATTAGAGTATTTTGTCAGAGGACTTGAACTAGGCAATGCAGTTTTCACGGAATTTGAAGGTAATGAAAACAATTTCCACATCATGAAAAATAAGATCATTGATATGGGTGCAGGTCTAGAGCGGCTTTCTTGGATTACAATGGG
>DASTUU010000178.1:0-3881 GCA_035759485.1 Nitrososphaeraceae archaeon | reverse complement strand
AAAAGCAAATATGTACAAGCTGAATACAGACTTTGAAGCCGTTGTTCTATTGGAGAGGTTTGCCTTAGAAATGTCACAATTACAGCCAATGAAAGAAAAAACTGATATTACTTCAGATACCGAACCTGAAATAAGTTTATCCGAATGATAAGGAAGTAAGTTCGATAAGAAAATAATCCGTGTCGGCTGATCATTCTTATGCAGTATCGTAATTAGAGGAAAGTACTTTCCATAATTAACAACTACGTGAATGCCCTCTATGTGTCTGAGAACATAATCGTTTAACGCTAAGCATCCATATAAGATGGGCTGAACTGAAAGCCATTTTCGTGCTAGTATTCTGTCCCCTTCTGTTGGGATTGCCATTGGTCGACCCGATTACCTCTGTTATTCTTATACGTAGTGTATATCAGCCTACACCAGCAAGGGGTTTAGAATGCCCTGGCTCACTATGCTCGAATCTCTGATGAGAATCAAAAGTCTCAGCACTATCAAAAGATTTGCCACATATACTGCACTGATATCGTTTAGTTGGTCTATCTCTGGTGGAAGACGGGGCGGAAGCAGTTTCAGGCATTATTACTAATAATATAGGAACAACATATATGTAACAATATCTGATGGTCAAAAATCGTTCTAGCATATAGTTCTGAAACCAAATAGCAGACGTGAGAACCAGAAGCCTTTGGCTTGTTACCCTTAATATTGACAAACAATAGGTTTCTACTGAAGGTTTCCGTCATTCAAATGTGCTGGCTTTTTGACTCAATAGATATTGTATGAAAGATTAAAGGTCCAGATTACATATTAACAGAAATATAGCCAAGTTAATTTAGTCTGTAAAGAATTGTGGTCATTCTATGTAGACCAGAGGAAGTGTACTATTTCTATTAACATAAAGGCAAAAAAAATACGGTGAAGAGATTTTGCATTATTATTTTGCTCAGTCACTGTCATTGAGTGAGAGACTCTGTTCTCCCAAGACGGTAAAGAGTAATTCCATGCAGCATCAGTGCAAGAGGGACTCCCACAGCAGGTACCAGAACCCACGGAAAAGTTGTCATTGTTGATATGCCAAATTCGGAAGAAGTGATTAAACCAAGACTGACCGCGTTGACTAAATCTGCGATGCCTAGGACACTCCAAACTGTAAGAGCATACTTGGACCAACTAAACCCTTTCTTCAGAAAGTACGCGAATGGTATTGCTGTAACCCCAATCAAAATATCTCCGACTCCCGCAGGTATTCCAAAGGCCGGGGGTAGTATTCCCTGAGCCACACCCCAAATGAAGACCACACCTACTATTCTCCACACATGAGTAGCTACTAAAAGTGAAGTTGTCTTCTCATATTGTATCTGTTTTGAATTGAGCGAAGATTCCATTTTAATAGTAGGTATCAAAAGCATAGTTTATAAGCCTCACGTAACTGTATTGATAGTTAATAACCAGAGAGAGTGAATAATGAATGACAGATAGAAATTGTTCTATTATAGAAACAGTCTATAATATGCCGGAGCTTCGGTCATGCCCGATTGAAACGACTTTTAAAGTTATTGGAAAAAGATGGACAGTCCTAATCATAAGAGAAATTCTTAGAGGTAACACACAGTTTAATCGTTTCATGGAGAATATAGATGGCATTTCGCCCAAAGTCCTTACAGAACGTCTTCGCGAACTCGAACGGCTTGGAATCATTAGGAGAAGAATTGTATCAGAATATCCAGTTAGAGTGGAATATAGTTTGACTGATACAGGTAAAGGATTCGAACCCGTATTACTTAGCGCAGCTTCATTTTCAATGAAGTATATGCCAAGTGCGGTTTTCAAAGATGGGAAGGCAAGAACACCGCAAGAGATAATATGACCGGCTTTATTGAACTGAAAAAACCTGTACAATGCAAAAGGAGGTTTGCTTTGAAGGGAGTGAGCTCAAATCTTAGAATTGATGACAGATTGAATTGGAGATCTGGAAAATGAATAAAAAAGAAAATTGTGTGTTTTTATGTCAGAATACGAGGAAGCAGCTTCTCAGGTCACCTTCCAGGCAGATACTACATGAAGAATGAACCAAGAGATGGAGAAATGATCCTATTGCATAAAGACAAAGTAAGAAATATCCTGCATACAGACGGAACTGTAAACTATTATGGGAAGGTGCTATCATCTAAAGAAGCAGATCAATACTTTGTTTTATTAATGCAAAATATTTTATGGAAAAATGATGAGGTCGTCATTTTTGGTAGGCATTTTGTTACTAAAAGAAAAGCTGCTTGGTATGGTGATTCCGACTACTTGTATACCTATTCAAATACAACAAAGCAAGCATTAACATGGACAAAAGAGCTTTCTGATCTTAAGCAAATAGTAGAGGAAATTGCAGAAGTGAAATTCAATTCCTGTCTGCTAAACTTGTATCATACTGGAGACGAAGGCATGGGATGGCATAGTGATGACGAAATATCACTTGGAAAAAATAATACCATCGCTTCACTGAGTCTTGGAGCAGAACGAAAGTTTTTATTCAAACATAAGCAAACTAAACAAACAGCTTCGTTAGTCCTTGAACATGGCGGTTTGCTTATAATGAAAGACTCTACACAGACAAATTGGTTACATAGCTTACCCAAATCTAAAAGTATAACCCGACCCAGAATTAACTTAACATTTAGAAAGATATTGCGCTAGGTAGGTAGTTAACAAAAAGTGAGAGCAAAATCACTTTGGCAGGCACAATCAATATATCAAAGTGGGAGTAAATAGTCATAGAATATGTTAACTGAATCGACTGAATCGACTGAATCGACTGAACCTTCTACTCCTCCTGGTCCAATGAGTACGACTAGTCGAGAAGTAGGACGTACTATGAAAAAAGCAACTAAATCAAAGACAAAACCAAAAGCAAAAAGAAGTACAGGTACCAAGGGTAAAAGAAGAAGACCTACAACCAAGAATATCAAGAGCAAGAAAAGAACAAAGACAAGAAAAAGAACTCAATAAAATAATGCATATGAAGCATCTATTTACCCATCTATTTATCTGTCTATAATCCTACTTCATTGATAAGAAGCAGTATCTTATTCACAATGATATTGTTATGATCTGCCTCTACATCAAATGATCTCATAAGAGTAGGATATTCTTTGCTCTCTATAGATGTAGTTACTCTTGTTACTTTCCGGTACGACGTAAAGGAGCATATTGGTTTGCCAAGTTTTGATTCAAGACTCTTTACAGTATTCATTCTTAGAACGGATTCTATAGCCAACGTTTCCATTTCTGAGGGTTTGAGTAGAGGTACAACGCGGGCTCCATAGCGCGATACAACCTGGTTGCCCATGGAGTTCCTACAAATCTTACAGACCTATCAGACTCAAGCATACGAGAGCAGAGGTTATGCAGATCTTCAGACTTCAATATGTCAATTTGACTTGGCACTTCTTATTTTAGATTATAAATTGTTCTATAATTTAACTTAATCTTATCGAGAAATGGAATTCCCTATATGCGTTAGATTATGACAATTTGCTTAATAATTTTAAACAATGTCATAAAATACATACAGTTTATCTCATATTCTATCGTGGTCGATAATCCTACTACTATTGCGACTTCTGCTACCACTGCCACTGCTGTTAAGAATATTATTGTCAACGACAATACTGACGCTCAGCTACTTTGCTATCATCAGTGCCATGTGTGTGGAATTATATTTGATTGTGAAGACTCTAGACAAAAATGTAGACTTCCATTTCATAATAATAGGATAAAGTGCTCTTTATGTTCTAATCGGTCACCTTTATTTTGACGACCTTAAATCCATAAATCTATAGAGCGTTGGCTAACCAGCCATAAGAAAGCACTGTCTCATCGTATCAACA
>DASTUU010000177.1:0-1777 GCA_035759485.1 Nitrososphaeraceae archaeon | reverse complement strand
GTTACCGATAATAGTAACCCTCTTCCTCCTTTCCTTTCGTTTATACCATTACCACCAACTGTTGCTTCTGGACTTAGGGGAATTTGTCCTGTTAGTTCGATTCTTCTTTTTAATTGCAAAGTTTTTTTTACCTCAGTATGTATACCCATTGGCTAAAAATAAGTATGACTTTCATACAATGCTTACTTTAAACTTAAGTTGTGTTTTCTTAACAAAAATTGATACTTGCCTTAAATACTCCTTAGTTATCAAACCTTTTTAAATAAATTCATATCAATTTGAATTTTACAGGTAGATGTTTCCAAGTCCATCTTTATAGTATATCTTTATAGTATATCTTGAAGATTTATCACATACTTCTATCCTCTATTACTGAGTAGATGTAAATACATCAAGAAATAATTAGATACCTAACCGAGTTTTAGGTTGCATGTGCTGTACGATTGTGATCCATTAGTTCCGTTTCGTTTTTGAACTTCTTTCCGCACTTAGCACATTTGGACTTTTTACCGAAAATATTGAACTTCATTAGTTACTCATACAAGTAATGGTATTAAGGGTTTTATTAATTACATACTTACATACCCTTATCCTACCCTTTTCATTTTGGAGCCACAATTAGGACAAGCGATTTCTCTGTGTTCTCTTCCACAACCCATACAATAGTACTTCAAACCTTGATTATTACCTGACATTGGCGATGAGAGTGAACTAAACATGTCTTTAATTCTACCCGTACCTCCAGATCTTTTCAGGGTGCTCCTAATTCTAAGGTAATTAACCAAAACTAAGAGACCAAATATAGAGATGAAGCCATAAGGATATGGCAGCAGGAAAATTAGAAAAAAACTGACGCCCATATAGAATCCAAGCCACTTTAACCGACTGATAATAAAGCGCTTGGTAGTATCATCGATGATCATAGGACTGAGCGTACTACATCTTTACTATTGTAAAACAGTAGCAAACACATCACTGATTCGCTGTTAAAGTAGTAGTAATAGAGGAATCAATGTTAGGGACAATAACTAAACCCTGGTATGCTTTTGTCTCTCCTCAAAGACTTATCACATCCTAGCATCCTATAGAAAACCTTTATAATTTTGTCCCAATGTTCATAAATAGAAATTTGACATCTTCTAATAGTAATTGGAAACTTGAAGGAGATTATTTTGAAGGATGTAACTGTGATGTAACATGTCCATGTATATTTAAGGGAGATCCAGATGAGGATAACTGCAACTTAACTACTGCCTGGCATATTCAAAATGGTAGTTATGGTAACATTAATGTCAATGAACTTAATGTAGTAGGTCTGTTTCATACACCAGGTAATATGCTAACAGGACCCAAGTGGAAAGCAGCATTGTATATCGATGAAAGAGCAACTAAAGAGCAGTCTGATTCACTTATCAAGATATTCTCTGGTCAAGCAGGAGGCTTTTTTGCTGGGCTTGCTACTACCTTTATTGGTGAGGTGTTAGGTGTAAAATCTGCACCCATTGAGTTTGGCATAGATGGAAAACGTCGTTGGCTCCATATCAAAGATTCGATGGAACTTGAGATAGAAGGAGTAATAGGAGGAGACGAAAACCAAGAGTCACGTATAGTTAACCCAGCATTTGGTGTTGTTCCCGGTTCTGATCTTGTAGTTGCACGCTCAACCAAATATAGATATGACGATCATGGTATGAAATGGGATAATTCTGGCAAGAATGGTTTTTATTGCAAGTTTAGATATTCATCGTGATAACGGTGAACTCGCAGAATAGTGTTT
>DASTUU010000176.1:0-3757 GCA_035759485.1 Nitrososphaeraceae archaeon | reverse complement strand
CCGAATGTTTGAAGATATTCTCCGAAGGGCAAGGATTTTAAGTATGTTACTCAAAGAAAACAAAGTCCCCATAATTGAACCATGTGATCTATGTCTGAGCTGCAAATATTATGAAAGATGCTATTACAGGGAAAGAAAAATATCTAATTTCTCATTGGAAGGCTTATTCGGTCTTGGAAAAAAAGACAGTTAGGCTAATATTGGAAAACTGAACCCAAACCTCAACGTAATACGCTAATTTATTCATTCATTCTAACTCAATTTTCATTCTTGTGCTAATATGTTCGACCCCGGGCGAAAAAAGTTGTCCCTCCGAAGAGAACTATTCTGTTAGAAGAATAGACCACTGTGCCCTCCAAACAGTCTATCTTTTTTCTATTTTCATCATAAACCATTGAATGCCTGCTCCTTGGTGACTGGCCTGTGTCAACAACTTGTGTCCAGCCGGCAGGGTCCTGCTCCCATGAGTCATTAAACAATTTAACATCATATATAGTTCCTCCAAAAAGTATTGCTTTTTGTTTCTGAGAATCATAGACCATAGCAGAGTAACCTCTGCGTGACGGACCTATGTCCTGTTTTTGAGCCCATAGCCATCTCTATTGCCAAACAACATATTGGGGTTGGAAACGTTATTATCCTTTCTGATATTATGTTTAGAATAAGAATCTTACGGGGTATAGAGGTACATTATGGAGGTTTAGAGGTGCCAGTTAAAACTAAAAACGTATTTGCTACGCCTGAAGATTCAGATGGAGAACGGTATCTAATAACTAGACATTATGCAGCACGGCCAAAAAGCATGAAAGAACTTTGTATTACTAAGTGGATCCGAGACTTAGCGCCAAGTAAAGAATGCGCGATTACATACACCGAGGAATATCACAAGAAGAATATACAGAAAGGTTCAATCCAGAAATAACTTCAAGGCCAAAAGCACAGGAAGCACTTGCAGAGTTAAGACGTAAACATAATCAGGGTCAAACTATTACCTTGTTATGCAAGTACGAAGAAGAAGAATTTTGTCATAGACACATAGTAAAGCAGATGATAATACAGGGCATATAATAGTTTACAGACCTCTAACAAGCTTTGCCAGTCTGGTATTTCTTTCCCACCATCATACTATGAGGCTCCAGCAAAAGAGTGAAACGTTAACGGTGGAAAAGTCAACAGCAGAAGCTGCTCTCACAAGGATACACTAGCTTTATCAGAAGCTAGGCTTCACGCCTGAATAACGTCTGCTGAATCATTCTAACTTTCGTATGCGGGCATATTTTTTGCCCCTCTCTCGATATTCATCCCAGTCTATGACGTCGCCAATTTTCAAGTCCAGGTATTCTACAATATCATTAGGAATAGTAGTCCTAAGTGAACTGGAAATGGAGTTTGCCTTGCTAATCCTAGTCGGCCTAGTCATTTTTGACATAAGTCGCCCTGTCACTATTACCTATATTTTATTTAAAGTTACCTATATCACCTAACACCTATTAGTAAGTGACAACATAGGTAATATATGCAACAAGTACCAGGCAAAAAGGGTACTAGCATGCAAATAGTACCTGCCGCTACTACAAAGGTTGTTACACTATACGATTATCAACATGAGCTTGTTACAACTTGGTCAAACCACCTAGAGACGGACACGTCAGGAATCCTTGAGAAATCGATTAATCACGGCGACGATTGCAAGTGTTGTTCGCCTAATGCTGCCGACTCAATCCGAGGCAGAGGACGCTACTAAATCTCGTCTACTTTATTCGGCTCAACCAGCCCCCTTTTGTCTTTGGCCCTTCTGAATATTAAGTGGGACACAGAGTAGTTCCAAAAAGCAGAACTAACTAGACTAGTACCCTTTTATGATTCTGTAAAGTTCTGTTAGCCACTTCAATTTTCTTGTTACTACATTTTTCTTAGTCCCATAAAGACTGCTATTAAAGCCGAAATACCCCTAAGGCCATTTCTCTCAAATCAATAATAAGCTTTGCTTACGAATAAGCTTGTGAATAGAATCATAAGTAGCACTTAGCAAAGGTAAAATCCCGTGTGTGTATGCATTGTTCTCTCATGTCCTCTGTCCCAATATGTAATGATTGTAAAACCAGGCCAGCAAAGGTATTCCAAGTCAATGGAGATTATTGTTTGGATTGCTGGCAGAAGATAACTTGTCCTAGCATTTAGATTTCAACGTGCTTTTGATATAACCCATCACCTAAGTTACAGGAAGATCCGTAGCATCATCTGAGGACTTAGAAGAGGAATAAGGATTCCAAATATCTTCTTTATCTGAATGCAATTGAGTTAAAAAGTTATCAAGCGGATAATATATTATTACAATGTACATTGATTGAGGAATGAAGTATTCAGCAGTAGATCCGCAGTCGAAGAATACATGTCTACTCATCCGCTTGACTTTTCCACACCTGATTTGATACTAAAATAATTTGTCGTATGTGAGCATGTAAACGAACCCAATAGCGAGGAAAAGATTCCAAGGATAATGCTTTATCTCAAAGGCGAAGACAACAGCAGCGAAGGCGAAAAAGATTTGTCTCAAACCTCTTCATCCAAGCCCATTGGTACGACAACAGAGCCAAAAGAAACCATGTCTAACAAACAAACCCCTATCTCAGAATCCAAGTTTTGCTAACGATACAAGTAATAGCTATCAATATGGAGCTAATAGTCATTTATGGTTGCTGGAAGAAATTATGATTCATCGCACAGGTATATGGTCTTCTTTCGGGTAACAAACATTCTTTCAGAGTCTTCTATAAAACCTTAAATAGTTTTTTTCTATAATTTTCAGATAGTGACATTATGAAAGGAATTGGGCTCCTACCAACACAAATACCTATAGGAGAGGGTTCTCCTTATTCAACACAATTAAATCAAACAGTTCCATACTATGACCAACTGATTAGCATGCTACAACTGCAAGGTACTAGGCCTAATATACCTGAATATCCCGAAATTGCTGCTCATATCAAACAAGCAATTGATCAGGTTTATAATGGAAGAAAGGAACCAGAACAGACATTAGACGAAGCCGCTGCTAAATCTGCAAAAGTCTTGGGCTGGTAGCTTCCATTCAGTACAAAAACAAAAAAAAGAACGTTGGAATAGAATCATTCAACGATAACTGTGGTGCAGAGCACTGTATATATAGCTATGTTAGAAAAAAGAACAGATTAGTCATTTAATGAACAGTTAGGCAAGACCTACTCTCTTGATTTTTCCATCTTTACTTGTTACCAAAGAAAGGTAGCTAGGCCAAATATGTCTAATCTAAACAATGTCTACCATTTATTATATCTAATCGTGCTTGATACTGTTTACCGACTATAAATATACTATAAACAGGATAGCAACTAGTCCAACAAAGAAGTCTGCCATAACTCATTCATAATTGCATCTGCCATGAATTGAGAATCTTTGTGTCAACTATTATGCTATATCATGATCAAATTTTAGCGACATTATCACGAAATACTATGGGAATGTTAGTTCAAAATCTCTGTCAGCCCCTCTTGCTTCAAATACAGAACTTTGTTTATATGAGTATGTCCCGTTTATTGTATAGTGTGCTTTCCCATTCAGTATTTCTTTCAAGTCTGCCGGAAGGAACTCGCTTGGCTGTAGGCGATGTGAATCCTTCAGAGTTATACTACTGTTAGCAATTATGGGAAAAACTGATTCTTGAGAAGCCACAAACCCTTCTAGTTTCTCACCGATATCTCCGGATACAACTCGTGTA
>DASTUU010000175.1:0-1738 GCA_035759485.1 Nitrososphaeraceae archaeon | reverse complement strand
AAACACGTTATGACTTGGTTGTTATGACAACTTTTCATCTAGATTCTTGGCTAAAATCCCTATTTAGCGAAGCTAGAAAGATAATAAGCAAAATAAATACACCTGTGCTCCTAGTACAGTAACAGTCCTACCAAAAAAATTATGAATCTTGTTTTTCCTGAACACCAGACTATGCTAAGAAAAAACATTTCTTCTATGCATAAGCCTAGTTTTGCTGCTTTTAATCAATGAGCGTACTGTACTCTACTTTCATACATCTATTATAGCAGACACAAAAAATGGGATTATTCTGTAGAATCCTGGTTTATTCTTCCTTTCTTGTTACTTGCCGCCGAAGAGCTTTCCTAGTATTGGAATTTTGCTCAGCGGATTTTCTCCACCTTGTTGTTGTGATTGATTACCTCCACTAGTATTGTTAGTAGATGGAGGTTGTGGTGTTGTTGTTGTTGTTGTTGTTGTTGCATTGCTACTTTGTTGTTGTTGTCCCTGTTGTTGTGATTGATTGCTACCACCTGTCACCATAGTTTGATTAAATGGCACTATTGTTTTATTTACTACTGTAGTTGTTGCATTGCCTGTAGGTGCTACCATTGTTTTGTTTTGAATACCTGATAAACTGGGAGGAGGCTGTGTCTGATTCGTTAGATTTTTTAAAGGTTGAAGTGTCTGATTCGTCGTTGGTTTACTTGTCTGATTAACTGTCACTGTTGTCTGTTGTGCCGGTATAGTAGTCTTGTTCAGTACGGTGGTTTCTGGTTGACCAGTCATGTTTGCGGTAGTTTGATTTGTAGCATTAGGTGTTTGGGCAAAACTTGCATTATTATTTGTTAGGCCAAGTGGTGCCAAAAGCAAAATGAAGGACAGAGAGGCTATTATAGACATTGTCAGTACTAGTCTTTTCATCGCAATCATACTGGTTACAATAGGTTTTAATGCTTTGTAAACCTAACAGCCAACAAAAGCTAAAAAGAGGCTGTCTATCTAAACTAGGCCGTTTAATCTCAAAGCTATTTTTGCTAAAGCAAGTAGCAGTAGTAATAGAGGAATCAAAAGGGAATGCATCTAACCCTGGTATGCTTTTGTCTCCCCAAAGAGACTTATCACATACATCTATCCTCTATTATGGGATACGATAGTGCATAAGGCTATTCTCAACCGACTTTCAAAAGAATGCCAATCAATAAGCCCGCACTTCGCACCTTCTTAAGAGTAAAATTGCAAGTTTGATATCGAGCTTGATATCAACAAGTTAATTCATGCTGACTTTTGTATAATTCTTGATATCAAATAGACATAGTTTGATATCAAGTCGTTCAGCTTATTGATATCCATATTTTTATTGATTAGTTGATATTCGTTCCCTAATTGATCCAGCGTATAAGCCGTCGGTTTTCTCGAAACCATATTAAGTGTGTATACAAATACTGGTTCCTGATTGGACGGTATAATTTTGATAGACGTAGATATCAACTGTTTGAAGATCGGATCGGATCATGGACTAAATTTCATTTTAAGTTGTTATACATACCCTATTGGTAATTTCGAGTAACATATCAGAAACCATTCTCCTAGTTGCTGGTATTACTTCCTCCGAGTTTTTGGGCTGCATGTTGTAATGTGTAAGTTTAAGATCAAAATAATATCGAGCTAGTTGATTCTTGTGTGGATATTTTACCACTATGAGCCTCGATGATACTTTTTGCAATAAATAATCCTAAACCTGTTCCAAGATCATGCA
>DASTUU010000174.1:0-5147 GCA_035759485.1 Nitrososphaeraceae archaeon | reverse complement strand
ACCGCGGCAGCAAGGCAAAAGGGCCTCTATGAGAAAAATCCAAAGATCTATGTCTGATGTCTCAAAGCAATTGGAAAAGCAGACAATACAAATCAACAAGGTAAGTCAAGTAGTTCAAGGTCTACAGAAGCAAACAAAATCAGCACAGAGACAGTCTGAACTAATTAGCCAAATCCGGTCTCAGGTGAACCAAATACAAAGACAGATAACTCAAGTCCAGAAGAGTATACAAAAGAAGCCATCTACGGCATCTACGGCATCAGTACGAAAATCTACTAAGAAAAATAAATCGAAAAAGAAGAAAAAGTAAACTCATAACCCCTCCTTTTCTTGTTAAATTTCATGTCTTTTTTGCTTTAATTTACTAGAGTATAACTCCCCTACGAGACTTATTGCGTCTCAAGCACATTAAATAGCCTGTTCATGCTGCATGCTCTTTCATCAAAGCCCATTAGACACTTAATCGCCAATAGTCTTATTCGAGGTTTTTTTCTTGTATATTCTTAATCGTATCTTTTATATTCTTAATCGTATCTTTTGGTAGCCTTAATTGGTATTGCAGCTACTGCGGCACTGACAGCAGCAAAAAGAATATGATGCCTATCAGTATCCACGTCTCCAACAGCATAGACTTTACCACCCTTATAGTACTTCCCTTGTAATACTTCCGACATATTGAAGACTTTTTGTATGTGTTTGTTCTCTCCCCCGCTGTCTAGTCTTCCAATCATTATAACTGCATGACTTGCTGTCTCGATCTGTACCCAAATGGTTTGTCGAAATATATGTGAAAAAATATATTCAAAGATAGAAGTAGGTAAGTCACATTATCTGGCAGGCAAAAAATATTGCAGAAGATGTGAAATTTACCTTTATCATGAAGGCGTCTTTTGCCCATGCTGCGGAATACAACTCAGGACTACCCCCTATTGATGCAAAATATAAAGCCAAGATAAGAAAATGGCTACAAAAGTAGGCAGAGACAGTTAGCAAATGAGTCCGCCTTGTAAATGAAAACATATGAACTGTTAGAAATATCCAGCAACACTAGTGCTTCTATTCAAGGTCTGTTATCCCTGTATTTGAGCACTTATTAGTTACGATTGATATATATAAGAGCATTATAGTCATTATCATTTCTATCCAAAGTTATGAAAATATGGAATGAGTAAGTGCCATTTATATAGCACATCAACAAAAATTGCGATACATTTTGCCCAAAAGATAATTTGCCATAACAGACATAAATATAACTTGCAGTAACTAAGTTTTGTTGGAAAATAAGAAGTCAATTTTTAATATTCCAAAGAGTTTGTATAAGAACCTGAAACATTGCACTGTAGAATGTGACCTTGCATTGAATGCTGTGTCCTTTCTCTTACAGAAGGAAGACTAGATGAGTTTGAAATACCAGCATAAAATGAGAACCCCACTCACGGATAGTTTTGGTAGAATTGCAAGAAAGCTCAGGATATCTCTAACAGACAGGTGTAACTTGCGATGTATATATTGCATGCCACAAGGCGGCGTTAACTGGTTCAAAGAGCAGGACGTTTTAAACTTTGATGAAATTATTAGGCTCGTCGCCATTCTTACAGACTTAGGTATAGAAAAAGTACGGTTGACAGGCGGGGAGCCTCTTCTAAGACCTAATTTAGAAGACTTCATAGTTTCGCTGAAAAGGATGAACGCGATAAAATCTATAGGTATGACAACTAACGGTCTGTTGCTTGCAGACAGGGTCAAGGGACTTAAAGAGGCGGGACTGGAAAGTGTGAATATTAGCCTTGATTCCTTTAAAGCTGCCAGATTTAAGGCTATTACAGGAACGGATGGGTTTAAGAAAGTAATGAATAGCATCGATGCAGCAGACGATGTAGGATTAAAAGTAAAAATAAACACAGTCATCATCAGAGGCTGGAATGAAGATGAAATTATAGATTTTTCCGAATTTGCAAGAAATAGTGGACATATTGTGAGATTCATAGAGTTTATGCCTCTGGATGGTAGTGGAATATGGCAATCGAACTTGGTTTTTTCCAAGAAGGAAATGATTGAAGTAATAACAAATAGAGTAGGGGAGATTATACCTCTTGATATTCATTCAAATAAGAAGGATAGCATCAACCAAAGAAATGCAGATCCTGCAGCGCTCTATTCTTTTGCTGATGGCAAAGGAATAGTGGGATTTATCCCCTCCATTACTGAACCCTTCTGCACTAATTGTGATAGAATCAGACTAACTTCTGATGGTAAACTATTAACTTGTCTATTCGAGAATCCAGGACATGACCTGCGAAATATGCTACGCAGAGGACATTCCGACAATGAAATTAAAATGCGACTGATGGCTAATGTGAAGAAAAAACCCGAAGGCATAGTTAGGATCATAACGGAAAGAAAGCTAAAACATTCACTTAGCTTGATGCACAGAATAGGTGGATAGTAATCATAAATGGCCAAAAAAAATGGATTGACTGTTAAACCCCTTAAAGTAAAGTTGTTCGCGTCAGCAAGGGAAATAGCAGGTGGAAAAAGGGAAATTGAACTAGAATTTGCGCAAAAATCAGTAAAAATTCTGGATCTTAAAGAGAGAATTTTACATATCTATCCTCAGATGAAATGCATTCCATTTATAATCGCCGTAAATTATAGGATAGTAACTGATGGACAACAAATTGGTAATCCTGGTAATACTAATACTACTACCATGCATGCCACGACAATCACTGCAGACGACGAAATAGCGCTTCTGCCACCCATCAGCGGAGGTTAGCGGAGAATACATTATTTAATGATTGATATCATTAAAAAACCAATTGATATTTCCCAAATAATGAAAGATTGCAAGGATCAATCTGCTGGCGCTACTGTGCTCTTTACTGGCTCCGTAAGGGATCACAACGAGAAGGAAAGAGTGTCTGGAATTTATTACGAGGCTTATATAGAAATGGCAAAAAAAGTATTAGTAGCAATCGAAAACGAAGTGCTTCGAAAGTGGCATGTAAGAAAATTTACCGCAATACATAGAATTGGCAGCCTTAAAGTGAATGATATAAGCGTAGCAGTTGCTGTAACAACGGAACACCGCCAGGATGCTTTCGAAGCCTGTAAATACACAATTGACAACATAAAAACAAGGATACCAATATGGAAGAAGGAGCTATCAGAATCTGGGAATGCTACTTGGAAAGATGGCATAGTACCATTCAGTATAGAGAGAAATAAATCCAACTATAATAAGTAAAATGTCTGTACCCAGAGACGATAGCCGGGGAATGTTTGATGTTGTTGACAAAGTTGATACATTACGTGAGGCAACTGCACAGGCAGTAGTTAGAATAGCTCCTTTGACATCAAAATTAATTAAGGAGGGTAATACACCTAAGGGCAACATTTTTGATGCCGCAAGAGTCGCTGCTACTCTTGCAGCCAAAAAGACATCTGATTTAATACCATACTGCCATCCTATTCCAATAGATGATGTAAAACTTCATTTTACTTTAAATGAAAATGACTATTTAATTGAGATCAAAGCGCAGGTAAAAACAGTATGGAAGACGGGTGTAGAAATGGAGGCTTTGGCTGCAGCCTCTGTGGCTTCCCTGACAATCTATGATATGTTAAAACCGATAGATGAATCATTGTCAATCGAGTCACTGAAAGTGCTAGAAAAACAGGGCGGCACTAAGAATCTTCAACACCATTTACCAGGACAGTTAACAGCAGCTGTACTCGTGACTAGCGACTCAAGAGGATATAAGGAGGATAAATCAGGGAAGTTTATAATAAATAGACTAAAAGAAAATGGATTTGAAGTTGTAGACTATAAGGTGGTTGCTGATGACTTTGAGAAGATTGAATCGGGTCTGAAGCGGTATTGTGATGAATTGAGAGTAAATCTCGTCGTGACTACAGGTGGAACAGGTGTGGGTCCTCGTGACATTACTCCTGATGTCACAAGGAAAGTTATTCAAAAAGAATTAACTGGGGTCGGAGAGGCACTTCGGTCTTATGGCCAGAGAAGGACACCTGCATCTATGCTTTCGAGAGGAATCTCTGGAGTTAGAGAGAAGACATTAATAGTTAATCTTCCTGGAAGTATAAGAGCCGTCTCTCAATCTCTAAATTCCATGTTTCCAGGATTATTCCATGTATTTGACTTGTTAGAAGGGAGAGGACATTAAATAATTACAATTACTCAACTATTATCCTTTCATTATCTGCTACCTAAGCAGTAAGAGCAAGAAGTACCAAGTGACTCTAGATTGGAATAATGACTCTGTCTGTAGTAGGCCTGGCGACATATTGCTTTCTTCTTCATATATTGTGTTTACATTATCTTCTCCTTCTTCCTCATTTGTACTATCCCCCTCTTTGCTACTTGTTAGATCCCTGAAGAAGATACCTAATTTCAAAAGCATATAACACGTTGGGACTTAATACAAAATAGGTTATGAGTTTGAAGAAGAGGGCACAGCTGGAGGAGATGATAGGGGATCTTATATGCTTCTACTTAAGTACGTGACAAATATGGGCCAGTTGTCTGTAGAGTATACACCAAAAGTAAAGCACTAGAAACAAGTTTAGCATCCAAATAGGCATTAAAAGCTACTATAAGTTAACAAGGTAACACTAATTTTTCATGAATATGTTATTCAGTTTCAATAACAAGATAGCAAAACCCCCCAATATCCCGTGATCTTGGCCTGGGTGAGTGTTTTGGCTACTGCTATGTCAAATGGATAATCACACCTTTTTCGTCGTCTTACCCCATACTGACGAAAGGGTTTTCCCATAACAGTTTTTAGAATTGGCTAATGCCATAAAAATAAATAAAAATAAATGCAAGGACTTGGTATAGTAACTGTGTCTGCCATTCCTATTTCGTCTATGCTAAAGCTAAACGACGACACAAAAAATAATAATGTAATTATACTAGACAAAAATAAGACTGCAGCTGATGCGGTTAGTGTAATGAAGGAGAAATCTGTGCGTTGTATTCTTGTTGCAGATACGGAAAATAATAATATTGTAGGTTTGGTCTCGAAAACAGATATACTGTATAGAGTTGTGTCGTTACACAAAAACCCAGCTAAAGTTATATTAAAGGATATAATGTCATCACCTATAATTTCTATACCATT
>DASTUU010000173.1:0-1265 GCA_035759485.1 Nitrososphaeraceae archaeon | reverse complement strand
TCGAATAAGAAGTTCTGATATTATTAGAGATCATAACTTTAACTATTAGAAGCACCAAAAAATGGTGGACTGATCAAAAAGGAGCAGCTACAATTCTATCAGATGGACTTGTGGCTTCCTCTAGGTCTTGTTTTATGTTTTTTTCTGCTAAATATAACCTCAGTCCTGATAAGACAGAAGATAATATTGACGATATCGTGTCCATCATATCTATAATTGTGAGGATTCGTATTTGAGTATAGTGGAACATCGTTGTACAACTCTATTGCTCCTCTTCTTAGTAGGGTTTACATTATTGTATACCTGGTATCATAGTGACAGATGCTATCAAATATGTTCAGGGTAAACTGGACCGTTTAGATGCTCAAAGGGAAATACTGCAAGATATCAAGAAAACAAGACAAAAAATGAAGATATAGACATACAGGAAACAAACAATGATATATTTTGATATTTACATCACAAAGCTACGATAAATGTGCACGAATGTTTAGGGATGACTTAATGTAGGGTATGTACTTATGTCTTACTGCTATGAGATTATTGAAGGTACAGCCAAAGCAAAAAGTGAAGCAAGAAAAAGAATCATGGCAGTAGATGACGAGAAGGATCGTACTATGACATTAAAAGTAGGACCCGATGTCTATGGACCATTTGACCTAGATATGTTCAATAATCCTAAATCAGCACTGAGGAGCTTTAAGCCCTACTTTTATGCTCTTGTTCTGATTGATATTAGGATGCCATGTATGAGTGGTTTTGAACTATATGAGGAGTTAAAGAAAATAGATCCTGATGTCAAGGTATGTTTTCTGACGGCAAGTGAAATGTATCATGAAGAAGTTAGAGAGAAAGACTATTCTAACTTGAGTAACGATGTATTTATTCAAAAACCAATATTAACTGACAATCTAATAACGGAAATAAACAAAAAGATAAAGTCAACTTAGTGAGCAATAGAGGAATCAAACAGGGAAGTAGTGTTGTTAGTCAAATCCAACCCGCGTAGCTTTTGTCTTGCTCCTTAGAGTGATCGAGGTCTAAGTAAGAAAAAAAGCTAAGCAGACAACGAGAATGAAGCAGAAGATGAATCAGCAGCTGCAACAGCTGACTGTGATGAGAACGATGTCGAGCAAGCTGGATTTGACTGTTTTGGGATTGCAGTCAACGATGTTGAGATAGAAGAAGACCTTTAGCCAGGGCCACACGACCGATGAATACACCGGCCATAGAAAGAATAAACCTTATTCCTTAGGGCAATAACT
>DASTUU010000172.1:0-3779 GCA_035759485.1 Nitrososphaeraceae archaeon | reverse complement strand
TCTATTGTTTTGAATATTCTTGCCTTTTTGCCTCCCATTCTTCCAGTATTTTTTGCATACCTTTTGCCGAAATGCATCAGCTTGTTTGCCAACCGTTCTACAATATGAACTTCAGCCTTTTTCATTCGTTGATGCTCATGTCTGCCAAACGTAATAGGTATCACTACGGAAGGGACAATAGATATAACATTCTGTAATCCTGGGTCGCTTACTTCTATTTTCCTGATGTCCCATTTGTTAAACAAAAGAATATTGGGGTGATCCTTGGATGGCATACCTATCTTCTCGGTTTCTCCTTTTTTCCTCTCACAAGCTCATTAAGTGATACATCATTCACCTTAAAGACTCGCCATCTAACTCCAGGAATGTCTCCCATTGCACCACCCATAGAGCCTCCAATTCCTTCTAAAGCGACTTCATCATGTTCGTCCACAAAATTAAGAGCCCCATCCTTGGGTAAGAAGGCAGTTACGGACTTGCCGTTCTTGATTAGCTGAACCCTAACACATTTCCGTACTGCAGAATTAGGCTGCTTTGATTCAATGCCGACCTTTTCTAAGACTATTCCACGGGCTTGAGGAGCTCCTTCCAATGGATTAGCCTTTTTATCAAGCATTAACATTCTTCTTTTGTAGTACTTATTCCCCCATCTAGCGCGAGTTCTTTTTGCTCTGAGAACCCTACCAGCAAACAAGCCTAAAGGAGATTTAGCCATTAAATATTCACCTTATTATGGATATTTGGAGATTGCTCCGGGCTTACTATGAGCACGTTGGATATTTGGAAGTATCGCTTTGCAAGCAGTCTTGCTTTTTCAGCATTCCTTCCGTCTTTTCCCACAACAACACCTTTTTTCTTTGGATCGACAACAACTATGGCTTGTTTTGTCCCATCCATTCTTTCGGAGATCTGTATCTCCCGGATCATGTCTGCATTTAATATATTGCTGATGAATTCAGGCGCTTCTTCAGAATGCTCAACTAGTTCAACCTTTCTAGTCACTACGTTCTGGAGTTGTTTAATAGTTGTCCCCCCTTTTCCAATAGCAAGACCCATTTGTCCTTTGTTAACAACGAAGATTACCCTGTCCATCTTATTGTCTACTATGCAATCTCTGGCCGTCGCACTTGTCACATTTTGGAATAAGGACATAAGTCGCAATTCATCAGAGGTCAGCTTTATTTTCTCAGTCATTGCGTAATTCCTCTAAAACGGTCGTAATCTAATTTTATCATAAACATATGAAGACAATCCATCCTGAATAATCATGTCCAATTTAAGTCTTAATGATCCTGATTTAATCTATGTCTATAAAGATTACCTTCTCTGCGGCAGATAATAAATAATAGCATACCCCGAAACTAAAACGTGGTAATGCTAATCTCGACAAACTAGAGTCACTTCCATGGAATATTTTGATATAACCTTTCATAACTATTTCAAGTAAATCAAGAGCACCAATGTAGGAAGACCTTGTGGGATTCAAATAGCCTTTCTTTTATGAACATTTCGATATTTATATTATATTATATTATTCTTTATCCTGTAGAATGCTATCAATATCTTCTGCGTTCACAGCTTTAAGAGAAATTGTAGAGACTTTGTACGGCATCCCACATAATCTAGCGAGCTGCATAGAGCTGCCTCTGAAATGGTACAAAGGAACATTCGAACTGGCGGCCTGACTTTGTAGCTTCGCCCTGAGTTTTTCCTCCATTGATTCAGATATAATAATAAGTTTTGAACCTTTGACAGAATTCAGGACCTCTCTAGTTCCAGCTTTATACTTCTTAGACGAGATGGCTTCTCTAGTTATTTTTTCTATACTCTTTGCCATTCTCCTCTTTCACGCTCATGTACAAGTCAACCATCCCTGTTCCTACTGGGACTGTAGCCCCGACAATTACGTTTTCTGTCACACCTTTCAATGCTTCTACCTGACCTTCTAACGAAGCTCTAGCAATAGTAGGAACCGTTATTTCGAAAGCTGCCCGTGCAAGTACTGATGCCTTTGTACCTGCTATACCATGGCGACCTATCTGCTGTAGGTAACCCTTGGAGGTCATTAGGTCTGCAACAAGCATGATGTGTCGTGTATCGACTTCAAGACCCTGTTCTTCTAAAGTATTAGTAATTTCTTTCATTAACGCTGTACGCGCCGCTTCAATGCCTAACGTCTGCCATATTTCATAGACATTGTTAGTGGTGGATCTTGAGGTATCAACTCCGTCTATAGATAGGACTTTTGCGAGGTTGGATCCGGCAGTCTGTATCACCCATTCTTCGTCTTGTTTCACTATCGTTACCCTTTCGATATCAGGTACGCCCTTTACTCTCGTATTTAGAATCTTATTCCTAAGAGTCAAAATGATTTGTGCGTCGGATTCCTCAGGAGTTGTCACCTTTATGATGTACTTTTTCTCGTTCATAGAGATGTCATACTTCTTCTTGGAAGCTTTTAGCACTTCGTAAACTTCCTTGAAATCACATCCTCTTTCGTTAAGCTTGTCCTCGGAAAAATGAAGACTTATGACTCCAGAATAGTCTGTATCAGTTCTCTGAATTAAGTCACTTACCTTAGTGAAGATTATTTGTTGTGCTACTTCTAAAGCTTTTTCACGTGAAACCTTGTGTTCGTTATCCAAGTATATGTCCATTGTTGGTGTAACTGGTTTCTTACGGGCATCCACCAGTTCTATAAGCCTTGGAAGCCCTAGCGTAACATTCCTCTCCTTAACCCCTGCAAAATGGAATGTTCTAAGCGTCATTTGCGTACCTGGTTCTCCAATAGATTGAGCTGTGACAACTCCTACAGCCTCGCCCGGCTCGGCTAGAGCGCGTTGCATCAAATCAACAGTCTTCCCTAACACCTTTTCGACTCCATCCTTACTTAATTTATACTGTGAGAAGGCATTCTCCAGCTGCGTCCTCATTTTAGGATTTAGGTTATCCGAATATTTTGTCAAGATTTTTCCAATTTCGGCTTCAGTTGCTTTTTTCCCTTCATCCACTATAGATTCACTTTCGATCAGACGAGAAATATTAGCTGCTTCACCATGATCGCTCTTTGCGGGGTCGACGCCATCTTCTCCATAGAGATACTGAATAATGTTGCCATGAGGATCCCGAACAGTATGATCGTACTCGATTTTCAAGTGCTCTAAAGCATTAATCAATCTCCTTTGCATATATCCTGATTGTTGAGTTCTGACTGCAGTGTCTACAAGACCCTCTCTTCCTCCCATCGCATGGAAGAAAAACTCCAAAGGACTCAGGCCGTCTCTATAATTTGACTTAATAAAGCCCTTTGAATCAGGATTGGTATCACTTTTCTTGAAGTGTGGTAACGATCTGTTATGATAGCCTTTTTGTATTCGTTTTCCTCTAATAGACTGCTGACCAAGAGCAGCTGTCATTTGGCCTATATTCAATGTCGAACCCCGTGCCCCGGTGGAAGCCATAATTATACCTGAATTGTCGTCGGGGAAGGCTCTGTCAGCTGTCCTCCCGGCCCTGTCCCGCGCTCTGGATAGCTCGTTGACTACATACAATTCTAAAGCCTCCTCTGGCGCGAGACCCCTTGTAAGAGGCAGATTCCCCGCGTTGTATTGCCCTATCAGATCATATACTTTATCATAGGCTTTCTCGATGACGGTCTGTATTTCTTTTCTTGTCTCCTCGCTTAACCACAAGTCAGAATATCCATAGGTAAAACCTCTGTGCGTTATGAATGTCTTGAGCATCACTAGTATTGAGTCTAGGAATCTTCCTGCTCGATC
>DASTUU010000171.1:0-6692 GCA_035759485.1 Nitrososphaeraceae archaeon | reverse complement strand
CATGCAGTAAAATCCATGGGCAAAATTAATCTTGGTGACATAATTGCTGTTTATGGAACGGGCGGTGTTGGAATGTATATTTTGCAGATAGCAAAATTGTGTGGAGCAACTACCACAATTGCGGTTGGGAGAACTGAAGAGAAATTACAAATGGCTCAACATAGATTTGGAGCTGATGCGATTATAAATCTGACAAAAGAAAAACTAACTGATGGTATTAAAAAAATAGCCGGCGGCAAAGGTGTCAATGCGGTATTTGACTTTGTAGTCAATAATGAGAGCATAGATAACTCTACGAAAATGCTTGCAAATGCAGGCAAACTGATTCTAGTTGGGATCAGTGGAGAGCCAGTAGTTGTGAATTCAAAAAGATTAACCTTTAAGGAAGCATCGGTCGTAGGTTCAAGTGTGGGTTCAAAGGAGGAGTTGCAATTACTTGTAGATCTAGCAAGATCAGGCAAGCTGAAAGCTGTGGCAAATATAAAATATAGATTAAATGAGGTGAATGAAGTTCTGACTGCACTAAAGGAGGGAAGAATCGTGGGGAGGGCATATTTCGATCCTTATTTAAGGTAAGAAAGAGATGGAGTAATCACAATAAAATGTTTTGTAGACTATGGACTCCATTCTATAGTGCGGTCGTTGAGGCAATCTACGTTTTATGATATATTGTATGTTTTTTTTGTCAGATAATGGCAAAAAGAAGTAATCCTTACCACAAAAGATAGAGTCATTATGCAGTAGGACTGATAAAACAAAACATAACATACGTATTATACTATTATACTGGTTGGTCGCCTGGGGGTAGCACTGATTCCTATTCCCTAAAGAAATCTATTAAAAGTTTACTAAAAAGCTCTGGTCTCTCTACATGGGGTCTATGACCGCATTTTTCTAACAGAACCATTCTGCAGTTTTTCATACTAATAAAAGGGACACTGTATCTAACTGGAATTAATTCATCGTCTTTTCCCCAAATTAGTAAAGTATCCGCCTTGATCCTGTGTAACTGCTTGGTAAGTCTAGTGGCATTTGTACTACCTCTAAGGGCAGACAGGAATGCTTCTCTGGCATTAGGTGTTGATAGCCTGTCTAATATTGTCTTTGAATATGCTTCTTTGACCTGGCTCTTGTCTATTGCAGCTAAGGCCATCTTTACGTCTGCAGTTGATTTTGCTTTCAAAATACGGACATAATTTCTTAGTGCAGGGGTCATTTTGGAAGAAAAAGGTGGTATGCCTGCTGGACTTATGAGAACGAGCTTGGAAATTAGTCGTGGATGATTTGTCGCAACCTGTGCTGCAATTTGACCTCCAAGCGAGAATCCAACAAGAAAAAGAGATGATTTCAAATTTAGCTTCTTAATAAATTTTGTCATAAACGTACTATAGAAATTAATAGTGTAATTGATTTTCGGCTTACTACTATCACCAGATCCTGGAAGATCAATTGCAATTAACTTTAATTGGTTCGAAGAAAGCAACTCAATAGTGTTGATCCAGCTTTCTATTGATCCACCCAAACCGTGAACTAAGATTACAGGATTTCCCCTGGATTGTGTAGTGAGATAACGAATGCGAAGATTATCTACCTCCAGATATCGGTATTTATAGGACACTTATTCTTTAAACTGAGGGAAGTGTCATACATATATAGTAATAAATTTGCCACGAGGGGAAACACATGATAAAGGCTACTATTAGTTGAATGCGTATTCAGGTCTGTCTATTTCTAGACCTTGCCCTGAAGTACAAGGTACATACAAATACGCGCTGCATTGGCCATGATTAAGACAGCCATATACTGCTATTGTTCAGCAGTTACAATGTATAAAGATAGTTTATTGTATGATAATAACACGAGGTAAGAAAACTCGTTATCGTTCATATCTTGCCCTCGATTGTCCTTAACTTGTTTGCCCTTGGATTTCTTGCCGCTACTAAATGCCATGAACTCTTGTGATAAACGCTATGCGATGCCGCTATCACTGTCGCTGCAACAGCTGCTCCTACAAAATTTCGTAAAGTCATTATTATATTAGGAGATGTAGCGATTAAAGAGTTGCCGTAGACAGTATATATATTATCCACAAGCCAAAAGATAAGAGTTATCCATCCGATGGTACCTGCAGCGATGGCTCCCAGCCTTGTACCCTTGAAGACAAAAAATAGAGAAAAGGCGATAGACAAAAACCACACTGCACTTAAAAATACCCAATGAATTTGAATAACTTCTGCTCTTGTATCTAGCATATAGTAAGTAGATCCTATAACTGCCATTGCAAATAAAGAGACAATGAGAATTTTGTTGGGGAGAGAAATAGGGCTTAACTGCTGCTGCCTTCCTACAACTTTTCTTTTTACATACTCTTCTTCCTCAGCAGCCTTTATTGCCTCTTCAAAGGTCTTTAGTCTAATAGGAATTAATTTTTTTATTGTATCGTCTTTCACAGTCGCTTCGTGTTTTAGGCTATCTATTAACGGTCTTGCTAACGATGCTTTTACTGGAGTAATAAGGTCAACCCAGTAAGAAGACAACCTAGAAGTTAGGAATGGTATTATTATTATTCTTATACATTTATGTAGCATTTTTGCATAACGTTTCATCATCTGTAGAACCTCTATACCGCCAATGTCAAAATCTCTACCCTCAGTTTCCTTTATATTAATTGATCTAACCAAGTATTCGACAACATCATCTACTGATATTGATTGGGATTTGGTCAAGACCCATTTGGGACATACCATTACACGTAACCTTTTAACCAAATACTCTAACATCTGGAACGAGCCTCCACCTTGACCTAAGATAATGGCAGCCCGGAAAATTGTAACTCTTGCAGAAGAAGTCCTTAAAATATCACCAACTTCTTTTCTACTCCGCATATGATCAGATAGTTTGCTGTATTCATCTTTACTCTCCCCATGAATCAATCCTCCCAAATATATGATTCTCTCGACTCTACACTCAGTAGCAGCTTTAGCAAAATTTTCCGCGGCTCGTCTATCTCTTTGGGCAAATTTTTTCCACTCTTTAGAAGAGCCTTCCATTGAATGTATCAGATAGAAGGCAACGTTCACACCATTCATGGCTTTTACGAGTTGAGAGTAATCATTTACATCTGCTACGACAATTTTGATAATGTCTTTGTATTTCGCATCATATCTATTCTTCAAGGATTCTTCATTACGTGTTAGGCACAATATTTTGTAGTTGCCATGAGACAGAGAAGAAATTGATACCAATTTGGATACTACTCGGCTACCGATGAAGCCGCTTGCACCTGTAACCAGTATTTTCATTTTATTAACTTCTTTTGTCTTACTGCTACAAGAGCATAGTATATTTTTTTACGTGTCCAGTACCAGAAACTGGGCGCTTATCTTCTATCTGATAATTATGATTTGAGCGCACAGGAATTTGGTCCTGCTTCTAGGTCGCCCATTTCTATTTGATCGCATGGAGTCATATTTTTATTTATTTCAATTATCATTTTGTAATTAGATGGTCTTGGAGAAGGAGCTCCCACCAGAGAGTTTATGAATTCTTCCTTGCTTTTAGAGAGAAGTTTAACTCTTTTCTTTATGGTTTCTAGTGTATCACATACGGGCTTTTTATGTTCCAAATCTATTGAATCGCTATTGAAATGTGTGGGAAGGATAGTCGTATCATTTGGAAAAACCAAGATCCTCTGATGATAGCTATCATAAAGATCATTTGCAAACTCCTCTGCTTTGTCCCTTAGGTCAGGCCTTCCTATGCCATCAACAAACAGTGTGTCGCCAGTGAAAAGATAATGACTAGTACCGTCTCCGTCCCCAGTAGCTAACTCGAGGGACATGCTCCCCTTAGTATGGCCAGGTACATGGATGGCATGTAGGTAAATTCCTTCACCTATTAGTATATTGTCGTTATCTTTAATCTGATACACAGTTAATTCATTATTATGTCCAATCTCATATTCTTCTAATGAGCTAACGCAAATATCAGCGCCGGTCACTTGGGCTAGTCTAGATGCACCTGATACATGATCAGCATGCATATGGGTGTCAACTATCTTTGTTATATTCAGCTGATTGCCCTTCGCGATTTTCAAAAAGGACTCTTCAATTGCACATGGTGGATCTATCACAACGGCTTTCTTATCGATATTAGAACTAATTACATATCCTATACATCCTTTGGATATTCGTCTTACTTGCCATATCGTTACAGGTAAATTCGAGTTATTTGATATCATTGCAATATCGTATATATTATTCCACTGCGCCATTCCTCCCTTCATGCTTTTTACATCGTATCCAAGTTGTGACAGAAGCCTTGCAGCCATCATTGATCGATTACCATGAGAACAGACCGTGATAATCTCTTTATCTTTTGGGACATATTTTAATGCCATCTGGGTAGACGAAATCAGCTGGTCAATTGGTATTAGAGGGGGGTCTTTATATTTATTATATGAGATCTTCCATGCCTTGTACTCTTGTGGTGTTCGAACATCAAGAATATACAAATTATCTCCTCTGTCTATCTTTTGTTTTAATTCACCTGCTTCAATCTCCTGCATATATATTGACCTTTAAATTCCCGACCTAGATATTGTAATTCACCATCTTAAAACTGTATCTGGATGTCGCTGGGAGCATCTCTCTCTAGTGCATGAATTTAGAGAATAAATAAGATTACTTCATTTTATAGGCAGACAGGCTATGAATTAGAAGTGCATAGTCATGTGAAGTTTAAAGTATAAGTATACAGTCTCTCCAATACGTAACTGTTGGGCATTGATAATCAGCGTCACTTAATCGAAGATTGGAAAACTAGTGTGGTTCCTTCAATTATATCTTCAAGTGACGTATCTAGGCTAGCCGAATATTCTCTCCATGTTTCAAGGATTCTTGCCTATCCGGACTTAGATGTACATGAAATATTAAAGAAGATAGATAGTATGGGCCACGAGCTCAATTTATCAATAAAGAAGCTGATGCCCCTGAGACCTACACAATTAATAGATCAGATCAATAATTATTTGTACAAAGAAAAGGAGTTTGAGCCTAACCTCCAGGACTATTACAATCCCCTAAATAGTTACCTCAACGTTGTTTTAGAACGCAAGACAGGTATACCAATTACCTTATCCATATTGTATATGAGAATTGCTTATAATTTGGGATTCATCCTGTATCCGGTTAACTTTCCGTCTCACTTCCTGTTGAAGCACATCTTGGACAGGGATAATAGCGAGATAATTATTGATCCTTTTAATAGAGGTAGGATAATGGACGATTATTCTCTAAAAGATTTGCTTGATCGATATTATCCGAATCGAAACATCCCCTTGACTCGTGAGTTTGTCGAAAAGGCAACAGCAGCTCAAGTGATAATACGCATGTTGAATAATCTTAAAAGTAGTTATTATGAGTCACATGATGTAGAAAGAGCAGAAGTCGCAAACGAGATGGTAATGTGTATAGATCAATATAATCCAGACGCCATACGAGATAGAGGAATGATTTTATTGAAAAAGGGCAAACCTACAGAAGCGCTCGAAATGCTAACGTCTTATCTTGAAATTGATCCTGAGGCAACAGACGCAGACGCTGTGCTTGATATTATTAGACAAATACGATCAGCAACAAATAGAAATAAATAAAATCTAGCAGCGTTTGATGATGAATTGATAGGACATATTTTTGGTTGGCATATTCCTAGATTGCTAACTGAAGTTTTGAAAACAAGTTAGTTGGTAGATAGATTATTATGCCATAAACAAATTGATTTATCAGATCTACTTTTTAGGAAGTTGCTTCTGTAGTTTTAAGAATAATTCTTTTGCATTTTTCCTGGCCTCTTCAGTCAGCTCCTCGTTAAATATAGTATTACTGAGGGCATCTAGCACTATTTGCCATTCCGCATCAGTTAGTGGTATCTGCTCCTTGCTATTCGTCATTTCTTATGCTTCTTGCAGATTATGACGCTAATAAAATCTTACTCCTACGATGGATATCTTCATAACAACCACAAGTATTTTTAATTATGCAACGACAATGCAACAACAATGATGACGAAACGAAATGTATAATCTCTCCACTAACTATGTGAGCCTATCTCGACACATATAGATCTGGATGATGACCATCACTAGTTTGCATTATTTGAATTATGAGCCTACTATTTTTGAGGGCTGAGTATGATTTCCAAATTTGTGTGAATATGCTGAATATAACGCGATGCTTTGTCCATGTTTGATATTGTAATTACCTATGGGTTTTATAGCCATCCTGTATTCATCCTTGAGTGCAATTAACTGACTGGCTAAAGGATCTGCCAACAAAATATGCATATTATCTCCCAAATCCATAACCCGGCGCGCAATAATAATTCCTGGGCCCCACACATTTTGATTACCACTAATATCACTCACGATAAAAATTGGACCTGAGCTTATTCCTATTCGCACACCTATGGAAACCTCATTAGATTTCTTGCCATAATTATATGAGCGCAGCTTTTCATGAAGCTCAATGCTTAACTTAAGGGGAAGTTCGGGATTCAAAAGGAAACCTATTGCCATGCCATCACCGGTAGGTAGCACTATTTTCTTATCATTGACTGATTTCATAAATACATCACACGATGTAATCATTTTATTCAAATTTTCAATTTTGGCTATTTGCTTTTTCACAGACAAT
>DASTUU010000170.1:0-5202 GCA_035759485.1 Nitrososphaeraceae archaeon | reverse complement strand
AAGATTATAGAGACTATAGATGAATTCACAAAGCATTGGAACAAACAACATAAAGATGTTAATATGTCCAATACAAACTTGTTGGCAAATCGATGAATAATTATGCAATGAGAGATGAGTCATGTTATTTCGATCACTCAGGTCCCTTTTGACTCTGTATCGTATTACTGAGCATGAGGATGTATCTCATTAGGAGGAAAGTTTCGAAAGGCAACTTGTACTTTCTCATCCTCATGATTTCCTTGACGATAAGATAAGCCATGCAGTATATGGACATTCATAATCACCATACTCTACTATAACGATAGGTACATTAACAGAACCCCTAATGTGATCGGTTCCAACATTTATAGGGGTAGTCCATTTTTAGTTTCACTTTCCAGCGGTTTTTTATTCCTTATTTCGATTCACCACCATTTACCTTTGTGGCTAACAACCCAAAATGTGATTGTCTTCCATGCTTATTAAATATAATAATAATTATTAAATAAGTAATGATAATAATGGCCAAAAACATATTATAACCTATGATTTGCTCGGATTTTCTCTTTTGTCTCAGATAAGCGACTGGATCTTCTATTTATGAATAAAACATACTTGACTAAAAAGGGATTAAGATATATTCAGAAGGATTCTTCCGTCTCGCTCCTTTGCAAACAAGGCTTGTAATGCCTCTTTGGCATTTTCAAGATCAAACCGTTTCCATACTCTGACTTTTAACTCAGGTGATATATCTATTAGCTCTTGCATTTCTTTCCGGGTGCCACCGGTAGAGCCTATTAATTTTATTTGTTTAGAATAAAGAGATTGAACATTTAGCTTCACATCTGCGCCCGTTAAACCACCAAACGCTACCCACCTACCATTAATGCCAACAGACGCGAAGCTGCTATCCCATGTCCCAATACCTAGCGAATTTAGGACAACATCTGCCATCTTGCCTTGAGTAATTTCTTTTACTTGTTCTGCTACTTTGTCATAATCACTTATAATATAATCTGCACCAAACTCGCTTTTTATCCATCTGTCTTTAGAAACAGCAATAACCTTTGCTCCCATCTTCTTGCCTATTTGTACTGCGATCATGCCAGTATTTCCTGATGCTCCAAATACAAGTACATATTCGTTAATCTTTAACGACGCCTCCTTTAATGCATGATACGGCGTTAGGGAAGTCACAGGTAAGCTTGCAGCTAAATCCCAATCCAAATTATCTGGAATCTTAAACACATTTTTTTCTGGTACTGAAACATATTCTGCAAATCCACCGTTAGTAATTGCACCAATCAATCCACCGTTTCTGCATAGCATATCAAGGCCATTAAGGCACATATCACAAGTTCCATCGAAGACCTTGTTATGTACAACTACCCTATCCCCTTTCTTTATTCTATCTTTATATACATGACTTCCAACTTCTTCCACTGTACCGCTTGACTCTGCGCCTAGGATGTGAGGAATAGGATCTACCTTCGGTAATGAACCTGAGACCACAACATAATCAATCGGATTTACGCCAGCCACTTTAACCTTTATCAGTATATCATGATCACCTATTTTTGGTCCTTCTGCATTGTCTACGACTTTTAAATTCTCTAGACCAGGCATTTCAAAAATGGCTGCTCTCATAACAAGAGAAAACTGGTATCTTTTATTTATGACTTTTTATGCCTATCCGTTTTTATTCTCGCTTAAGATATCTGATGGCGATCACATCATTCCTCCTGATGCAGAACATCTTTTTTGCAAAACAAGTGAATGCTACTACTGTATCAATTAACACTAGTCACGCTGCACTGGTATCGCAATTAGATGAAACTGCCCAGTTGATCCTAGCTGCAACAAAAGGAAGCAAGTGATAGCCCAAGCATAATAATTAGTTAAATGTGATAACCATGTGATGACTAACCAGGTCTCCAGTGTAAAGGTGGAGAGACAATGATCACAAATAATTTATGGCTAGCACTGCTGCTATCTGAATGGAAGATCCCTACCAGATACTCATAGGTGGACACAAATCGTCTGAAAGATACATCTCACGATCATAACTTACCTCTCATAAATTATTGGAGAAGTGCCGCTCTCTATGTCACACCTAGTGAACTCCTGACATCATCGATGACGCATAAAAGTCAATGCGACCAAATATTCTGATCTCACTATATAGTTATCAACTGTTTTCGATGATTACTATAGCATATATAGAATATCGGAAGAGTTAGTCGGGTAAGTGTAGAGTATTGGGTCGTTAAGATCCTTTGTGGTGAGTCCTAATCTAATGGCTATTGAAAATATGTTAATAATTTCTTCAGAATGAGGGCCCAGAATATGGGCTCCTAATATGCGATTTGTATCTTCCTCGACCAGCACCTTAAATCCTGAGCAAGTTTCACCTACTCGCCTAGATGATGCCCAGTTAGAGGTATCTTCATACTTGATTTTGAATCTCAACCTTTGGTCTTTTGCTTCTTTTTCTTGCATGCCTACAGAAACAAGGGGTGGGATGGTGAATACAACACTAGGTAAACCAGAATAGTCGGTCCTCATGGTATTGCCTTTGATTAGATTCTTCGCAACAATGGCTCCATCATAACTTGCTACAGGAGTTAACGGTAAGCCTCTACTAGCCGCTACATCCCCTGCTGCGTAGACAGAGGGGTTTGAAACACTTTGGAGATATTCATTTACTTTTACACCTCTGCGAGTATATTCTATACCAGCTGCATTCATTAAATCAAGTCCATTAATGTTTGGCTCCCTTCCAGCGCCATGTATAACCATATCAGCTTCTACCGCTGATGTCATTTCATCTTTATTCCTATTATTTTTTTTAGAAATATCGGATGAAGAATAATGCACAACTAATTCGTTTCTACTATTATCATTGAAGGTAGTAGTTGTTGATGTTGATGATGATGACGACGATTTATCAATGCTCTTAACTTCTGCCTCTAATCTAACATCTATTCCGATGTCCCTGCTTCTTTGTACCAATCTATTGACAAGGTCTGGATCAAAGTGCTCAAGTGGTTGCTTACTGCGATGTAGAATCGTAACCTTTGCTCCAGTGCGTGCTGCAATATGAGCAAATTCAAATGAAATGTATCCGCCACCAATAAATACAATTCTATCAGGTAAGTTATCATGTCCTAACTCTAAGAATTGATCACTAGTGATAATGTTCTCTGAACCAGGAACATTGAGGTTCATAGGTTTTGAACCTGTGGCTATTAGAATATGCTTGCCATTGAGAATAGTATCGTTATTACTACTATCATCCCTTTCGACTTTAACAGTGGTTGGACCAATGAACCTAGCATGACCATGAAACGGAATAATGCCAGCTTTAATGTAACCATCCTCTCTGGATTTTGGGAAAGGATCAGTAAAAGTCCGCTTAAAACGTATTAAATCAGACCATTTAATACGAACTCCTTGTGAACCGATTATACCCTTGTTTTCGTGTCTTCGGTTAGAATCAATTATCTTTGCTGCCTCGACAAGAACTTTTTTTGGATCACACCCACGTAAAGCACACGTTCCACCAAACGGGAGTGAGTCTATTATAGCAACACTCCATCCAGCAGAACTACACTCTGATGCGGTGGTAGACGCCGCAGTACCAGTTCCTATTACTACTAAATCAAAAGTGTGCTCTTCGTTATTCATATTCATTTACCAACAAAAAACTCCAGATATGATACATGTTATAATATATAACGTAGTTCCCTAAATAAGATATTAGACTAGTCAGTAATACCGTGGAAGAGGAACCAAGGAGAAAATTAAAACAATTGGCTGAAAATACAAAAAGAGGCCGTCGTCATCAGATCCCATGGTTCCACTGGAACAGACTAAAATGCTATTTCGTTCATTCAAGGAAGCGGGGGCCAACGTGATATTACATTGGCAAAAGAGCTCTGGTCATGAATTAGGGTATGATGAAATCTCGGCAGCTAAACCCTAATAAAATTCGTGAGGATTAGAAATAATATAATATAGATGTTTGACAATAAAGCGACGACAAAGTTGCAGATCACCCTAATGCTCCTTTTCTTATACTTTTTACATTTTTTCTCTTTTAGGTAACTGTACTTGAGGCAGAACTTTTTCAATATCCTTACGCATAGGCTCAAGCCAAGGAGGGAGCACAAGATGTGTACCTAGCTCATCTGGATTTTCATCTACCGCAAAGCCCGGAGGATTTGTAGCAATTTCAAAAAGAATACCGCCAGGCTCTTGGAAATACACAGAATGAAAGTAAAATCGGTCTATTACTGGAGTCGCATTTAATCCAGCTCCAACTATACTTTGGCGCAATATCTGTTGTTGTTCGTCAGACGGAGTACGATACGCGACATGATGTACTGATCCTATCCCCGTATAGGCCTGTCGACTATATGGTAAACAAAGAACATCGACAACATTAGCCCCACCTACATCTTTTTCTCCTCCTTCTCCTCCTCCCCTGGCATACTCTCCAGCAGAGATTTCATAACGGAACCGACTTCCGTCTTTATGTGTTGGAACGAATCCTAATTCATCAGTTAATACAGAAGCAGTATACTCATACCCTCTCTCTGATAAGGTTACGGAATAAAACCCTCTTATGGCATGTTCGACAGGAATGGGACCTTCTTTCCATATTTTGGTGTCTCTTTCTTTAGAAGACTTATGAGCTACAAGTTCTAGTTCTAACCCATCTGGGTCGTTAAAGGTTATTACTTGTTCATTTTCTTCAAATCGCTTGCACGGCCCACGAAACTGTATTTGTTTATTCTTAAATCTATTTATCCAGTAGCTTATAGAATCCTCAGGGATGAGAAAAGATGTTGCGGCTACTTCACTTGTTCCTCTATGACCTTTTGGAATATTTGGCCAATTAAAAAAAGTAAGAATAGTGCCTGGATGTCCTACCTCATCGCCATAATAAAGATGGTATGAAGTGGGATCGTCTTGATTTACTGTTAGCTTTACAAGCCGAAGCCCCAAATTATTAACATAAAATTCTATGTTTCTCTGGGGATTACCAGTTATAGCTGTAACGTGGTGTATACCAAAGACGCCTTTGTTATTAGTGCTATTGTTACTCCTCTTTTTCCTAACTGTTGTCTTCATATATATTGATAATAATTCATTCTAATACTTCTATGTTTTAGTTGGACTAGTTTGTTTGCCAGATATGGGTAACACCTTCTTTTT
>DASTUU010000169.1:0-1266 GCA_035759485.1 Nitrososphaeraceae archaeon | reverse complement strand
CTCTACCTCAAAATGGATAATTCTAGAGTTTCCAGAATCCATGATTACAATTTCTTGTGTGGGTAAGCTAATTTCCAATTCTATGTTGTCAACGTTATGAAACAGATAGTCAATCTCTTGTCGTGCTACCCTAATAGGTAAAATTCCATTTTTGAAGCAATTATTGTAAAAAATATCTGCAAATGACGGTGCAATAATTACCTTGAGACCATAATCACGAATAGCCCAAGCAGCATGTTCACGAGAACTTCCGCTTCCAAAATTATCGCGAGTAAGTAAAACTTGTCGTCCATTGTACTTGACTTGATTTAATACAAAATCCTCTCTCTGCTTACCCTCACTATCAAATCTCCAATTATAGAAAAGGAATTTCCCATATCCGGTTTTGTGAATGAGCTTAAGAAACTGCTTCGGAATTATCTGATCCGTATCTATGTTTGCCATATCTAATGGAATTGCTTTACTTTTAATTTTACCAAAGGGCTCCATGTTTACTTCTCCCGATCTATTCAGAGCCATTCTCTTACATCTACAAAATGGCCCTCAATTGCCGCTGCTGCAGCCATAATAGGACTAGAGAGATGCGTCCTGCCTCCTGCCCCCTGCCTGCCCTCAAAATTACGATTAGAGGTGCTTGCACATCTTTCGCCTCTAGCCAAGATATCTGGATTCATGCCAAGGCACATACTACAGCCTGATTCTCGCCATTCAAAACCTGCATCCTTGAAAACCATATCTAATCCCAATCTTTCTGCATCCAGTTTTACCTGTTGAGAGCCAGGTACCACCATGGCTCGAACCTTTGGAGATACTCTCCTTCCTTTAACAACAATAGCTGCTTCTATTAGATCTTCTAGCCTAGAATTGGTACACGAGCCAATAAAAACGCGATCAATTGGGATGTCTGTAATATGAATGCCAGGACTAAGATTCATGTATTGTAATGCGCGCATAGCAGCTTTTGTCTCGATATCGTTACCTTTTGCAAACTCTTCGGGGTGTGGAATAGCCTCAGTAACATCTACTGTCATAGAAGGATTAGTTCCCCATGTAACTTGAGGTGCGATTCTGCTAATGTCTACACTAATGGACTTATCAAATTGAGCATTCTTATTGGCTTTGAGGTTCTTCTGCCAAAAATCGATCATTTTCTCAAACTCCCTTTCTCGTGGGGCATACCTTCGTCCCTTAAGATATTCAAAAGTAGTTTGATCAGGGGCGATCAATCCCGCTCTGGCCCCTGCTTCAATCGACATATTACATATT
>DASTUU010000168.1:0-9315 GCA_035759485.1 Nitrososphaeraceae archaeon | reverse complement strand
TCGGTAATATAAGGATATATTATCAAAAAGTAAAGAAATCGTATCCTATGGAATCAAATGTTGTACAGCTTGAATTGGAGGAAAAATCAATCACGATTAAAGCGGAACTTTTGAAAGGAGTATTAACAAGTAAAACTTTTAGTGGTAGTGACTGCTATTTACAACTGCTCAGGTTTATGAAGCAAGGACTTGCTTCAAACACTGCTATAAATGCCACCATCTTTGTTAGATAATGGAATAAGATACACAAACTTTCAGTAGCCTTCCAGTATCTTTAATATTGAGCTTTACGGATGTGTACACTGTCATGAACGCTTTTGATAAACAGAAGAGGAATTTCACAGCACATTGCGAAGATTGTGACGAAGTTTTCGATATTTTACCATTAGCCAATATGCATAGTAGTAGCACAGGTCACAAGATCAAAGTAACTGAATTTTGGGTGATAGGAAAAAGATAACCAAGTAGGATATGAGTCGGTGACAACCAGCCCTGAGTACATATGGTGTGCGTTTCGTTAGCTAATAGTATCAATATCAAACCAACTGATCAAACAGGCCTAGCCCTTTCTAATGCCGCTAAAAGTAACATTAAGTATTACCCTTCTAGATATCCTTACCACTTCATATATTACGTTTCTCACATCACTAGCAAAGGATCCAAGCAACCTGATCATTACTCCGGAACTATTGGGCAAAATTGTAGCCCCACCGTGAACTCTCGGAGCCGATTCGATCATCGTATTGATAAGGTCATTTAACTCCTTTACGTATATAGTATTAGAAAGTAGATAGACTGTTCCAAACACATCAAAGCCTTCGAGTACTCCAAAATTCTTAAGGTTCCTCCTCTTAGGCTCTAATATTGCAGTATCAATTAACCTCAAGTTACCGTTCTGGTTTTTTGCTTTTGTTTTCATATAACAGATATCATATTCAAATGACTCTCCGCTTCCTACACGCCCAGGAACCAGTATTTCTGAGTATATCAAAGTAGAGTTATCATGTACATTAAGCGATACATTTTGATAGAAACGCGAGTTTCTATAAGGAATTATTTGATCAGGTATATATTCGAAATAGCAACACTCACCAACATTAATATTCACAAGCTGGGTGGCGTAGTTCTTATCCATTCGATAAATTCTAGTAGCACCTTGTGTAGTCAGATGCAAAAAAGCATTATTTGCTAACGTAATGTCCATTCTGTATCTGTCGCCTTGAAGGATTCCTCCAGACGGAGAAATAATATATAGATACGCCATCGAGGGCAGCGACTCTTCTAAGTATAATACGCGTTGCGTAAAAAGTGGAACCTTTGAATATTGCTCTTTCGCGACAGTCCTTTGCCTATGGGAATCATATTCCATTCTCAAGACTATTGCACCTAGCTTTCCTGCTCTACCGACTTCTAATTGGCTTAGATTGGAATCGTAGGCAAGTACTTCCAGAGGAACATCCTCTGGAATGTAGAATGCTAGGTTATCCGACAATACTGTTACCCGTTATTATTATTATTGTTTAACTACCGCTTTTGGTGGTGATTCGAAGAGTACATCTCTAATAATATGATCAGTAACTTCTTTGGCTCCCTGACCTGTCTTGCAATTTACAAAGACATACGGCTTATCTCCCCTCACTATCTTGGCATCTCTTTCCATAATGCCAAGGTCGGCGCCGACGTGAGGAGCAATGTCTATCTTGTTGATAACCAGAAGGTCACAATTCTCTATTCCAAGTCCACGTTTTCTAGGATATTTATCGCCTCCCGTAACATCTATAATGTAGATAAAATAGTCGGCCAAAGCAGGACTGAAAGTTGTCGTTATATTGTCGCCGCCGCTTTCTATAATGATCACATCAAGCTCTCCATGTTTTGTTTCCATCTCTTCAACTACGGATATATTCATTGAAGGATCCTCACGTACAGCAGTATGAGGACAGCCGCCTGTAGCTAATCCAATTACTAAATCCTCAGACATCAAACCTTTTTCAGTCGCCAAGTTTCGTCTCATTCTTTCGGCATCCTCCCGGGAAACTACATCATTTGAGATTATGCCTGCTAGGTAACCTCGGGCAGATAATATTGGAACAATCTGTTCTATAAGCATAGTCTTTCCAGATCCTACCGGACCTCCGACACCTATACGAGGGATCCTTTTATCCGAACTCATAAAAAAAATACTGTGTTTTCAGGTAATAAACATTTTTAAAAGTATTCTTTCATGTTTTGCCTGCAAAATATCAATTCCGTGAACGAACTGTCACATACCCGATAGAGGTCTATCTATATAATCCTGTATGATCTAAATGTCTGGTTTGAGTTCACGAATTTAACCACCATAATGCTGAAGTATACCCAATCAGGGTAAGGGTCGCCGACCATACTGACTGTAAAGTCATAGAGCATCACCATTCCTGTCTAACTGTCTGAAAATATCAAAGTTTTGTAATGCTCCAAGTAGTCCCATAGTTAGTTTATCAATGCTCATGTATGTGAGCCCCCTCTTCTGGTTCAAAGATCATGGTCGAGCTTGTAATACTGACGTGCTCTTTTATTGAACTGAAAAGCTTGACTAAAAGATCTAATTCACTGTCAGCTTGAATAGGCAAGAAAATTTTATTATCTTCTAATTTTATTGGCCGATGCAAATTGCCTATGGTATGACCAATTTTTACAGCTATTTCAAATACATGATCATTTGGTGTGTTTTCCGTCAGTGCAACAACAGCGACTCTTTCTGGTGTTATCTCTACAACTATCAGCCTTTCACTATTTAATAACAATACATCGCCATGTTTGATTTGGACATTCTGTGGAAGCACAATTGCGACATCGGTGCCCTTGTTTGAACTCTTTCTCATTCTGACTCGTTGAGCTTCCATTCTACTCATCTGGACAATGTCTACAAGTCCCTTACTTGCCATGTCCTGATATATTTGGATTAGGTTCTTATCTTTGTTTTTGTTACCAACGATAGAATCGACGGTGATCATCAACTGCTTCCCTACTCCTTTGTCTTAACCGAGTCGGGCTCTTTGATATTTAAATTTCTCTTGTATTTTATGGCGTCAATCATATCAGATAGCCTCTGCGTATAATCGACAAAGCCATAGTGGGTGTAGGAAGACAGACTTATAGTAGCAAAAGCCAGACCTTGTTCCGAGAATTGTATTTGGGCGCCAACCGAAAAGTTCTCTGCAATAACACAAGTTGTAACCCTGTGGTCAGGATAATCCAAATTCAAGTGCGAAGCGGGATCTATGAGTCCAGATAATGATTCTATTTTACCCGCTTTTATGGTCACGTGTCTCACTTTTGTCGGGTCTAATATATGGCCATCCTCATCCACGTTGGACCTTTCTACACAATGTCGTACCGACAATTCTTAAGAAAATTACCTCTTTGACTCTGAAAGTGCTTGTGGACTTAGATCTTCAGCCGCCAAATTTCGATCTATTCGTAAAACAGATTTTGCTATTTCAGCAGCAGCCTTTAGGGCCATTGTCTTTACGAGGAGAGGATCTATCACACCCATCTTCCACATATCCACAGGTTCGCCAGTATTGATGTCAATTCCAAATCCCTCAGGCGAGGATCTTGCAGCCATCACTTTTTCAAGTCCGTTGAAACCCGCATTAGTTAAGATCTGTCGCATAATGCTCTCCAGTGCAGCCATGACTACATCCAGACCAACTTGTTCGAGGCCTTTCAATCTAAGCTTTTTGACCTTTTCTATTATGTGTAATTCAGCGGATCCTCCACCTGCAACTACGCCATTATTCAAGGCGGCCTCTGCTGCATTTATACCGTCAATTACGGCTCTCCACCGCTCTTGGGAAGTTTCTTTCGTACTACCAGAGATAATAACTGTGACTATATTTTGATGGGAACCATTTTCTACATAAATTACTTGCTCCTGTTCATTCTCATAAATTCGACTCGAGCTTCCTAAGATATCTTGGTTGCTTAAGTCTTCCAACATTCTGACAGGCTTCGCTCCAGTATATCTGGATAAATATTCTATCTCTTCTGTAGAAATTCGCAAAGCGAATAGCCTCTTGGCAACAAGCAGGTCTTCAACCACTTGATCTACCTCTGTTGACGCTATAAGAATAGCATTAGCACCTGTGGCAATGATTGAGTCAACTATTTGTTTAGCCTTGCCTAGCCTGTCATTTTCCATGGTAAGTATATCTTGATATTTAGAATTCTCTTTAAGCCAAGCGTCTTTGACCGGCTTCATGTTCATTTTCACAATCATTATTTTGGGCTCCTTTATCTCTAGTGGCATTTCTGGATCAAGTCTTGTCCTCTCAAGGACTACTCCGCTGACAACTTTGTCGTCCATATTTGTTTTCCTAATAACCAGTATCGACTTGTCAAAATTGTATAAACCATTGAACATAGCATTGTTCCCCACAGTACGGAGAGCGGATATGACCAGCGACGAAAGCTGTTTTCCATCTAGCTTTGACGAAAGGGAGGTTACTACTACTTGTTCTAACATTTTATCATTCAAATTTATTATTTTTGTCTCTGCTTCTAAGAGGCTGCATGCGTGTCTAACTCCGCTCTCAATCCCTTCTACAACTTTGGTTGGGTGAACACCTAATTCTCTCACCAGCTTCTTCCCCTCTTTTATCATTTCGGCAGACATCACAACTGCAGTAGTTGTGCCGTCTCCGACGAGCTGCTCCTGCCTTTCGGCTATTTCTACAATCATTCTTGCGACAGGATGTATTGCCCGAAGAGAAAGCAAGATTGTAACACCATCGTTAGATATGTGTCTGTTCATTGCCTGATCTATAAGGAGCTTGTCTAGACCTTTCGGACCAAGGGTGGTTCTGACGGTATCTGCAACTGCCATGACAGCATTAGAATTGGAGTCTAAGGCGTTGAATTCTACATTTTCCGCCATAGGCCTCCATACTCCATAATTTGGATTTGACATTGAATGAAAACCTATGATTTACTCACTATTCACCCATGTAATAAACCTATTAGGTACAATTAAAAAAAGGAGGATATTACCTGATCCTTCTTACTGTTTGTCTCCTTACGCCATGAAGTATGTTTGTGCTGCAGACAGTTCTTTGGCTGGCTCTACAGTGGCTATCTTACCGTCTAATTTGACCTCGTATGTTTCTGGGTCAATAGTTATCTCGGGGGTTTTGTCGTTCCACATCATATCTTTCTTGCTGATATTTCTACAATTCCTTACTGGAAGCATTATTTTTTCTAATCCCAGTTTTTGTGGCACTCCGAGTTCCATTGCTGCTCTGGATGTAAATGTAAACGATGTTTTCTTTACCGCCCTTCCCATCGCTCCGAACATAGGTCTATAATACACAGGCTCAGGAGTGGGCAATGATGCGTTCGGATCTCCCATGATAGACCATGCAATAAATCCACCTTTGAACACCATTTTAGGCTTGGCTGGAAAAAACGCTGTTGGATACATCACTAAGTCTGCATACTTTCCTACCTCCAAAGATCCTAAGTAGTCAGCCACACCATGAGTTATGGCGGGGTTTATAGTAGTCTTTGCGATATAGCGCCTTGCTCTGAAGTTATCATTATCACCTGTTTCTTCTTCCAGTTTATATTTTGCCATCTTTTTCATTTTGTCAGCTGTTTGCCATGCTCGTATGACTACTTCGCCTATCCTTCCCATAGCCTGACTGTCAGAGGAGTACATACTGAGTACACCTTGGTCATGCAAGACATCTTCACCTGCAATTGTTTCGGCCCTAATTCTGGACTCTGCAAACGCAACATCTTCTGCCACTGCAGGATTAAGATGATGACAGAACATGAGCATATCCAAATGTTCATCTATTGTATTGACGGTGTATGGTCTCGTGGGATTAGTTGATGAAGGCAGCGCAAACTGTTCGCCTGCAATCTTCATTATGTCCGGCGCGTGTCCTCCACCTGCGCCCTCGGTATGGTATGTATGCAGGGTTCTTCCATCTATTGCATCAATGGTATCCTCTACATACGTACATTCATTGATTGAATCTGTATGTATAGCCACCTGTGTGTCTGTAGCATCTGCGGCCCTGAGTGAAGCGTCTAAGACAGTGGCAGTGGTCCCCCAGTCTTCATGATCTTTAAGTCCGCATGCACCGGCCTGGATCTGTTCCATTTGTGTTGCAAGAGAAGGATGAGAATCATTACCTTTCCCCAAAAATCCCCAATTCATTGGCAAATCTTCAACCGCTTCCATCATTCTGCTTATATTAAACACTCCTGGTGTGCATGTAGTAGCATTAGTGCCATCTGCTGGACCGGTTCCTCCTCCGATCATATTGCAAATGCCATTGCTAATCCCATCAATGTACTGTTGCGGTGATATCATGTGAATATGGGTATCAAAGTGACCTGGCGTGCAAATCGTGTGTTCTCCTGCAGTTGCTTCAGTACAAGCTGAAACAATCAAGTTCCTATTGACTTTATCCATTGTATATGGGTTACCTGCTTTCCCTATCCCGGCAATCTTTCCATCTTTGATACCTATATCGCCTTTGATAATGCCTAGGACAGGATCGAGTACCACTGCATTAGTTATGAGATAATCAAGGGCTCCATTTGCATTGGTTACCCCTGGCGTCTGTGCAAGACCATCCCTTAATGTTTTTCCTCCACCAAAAACACACTCGTCGCCGTGTGTGATTAGGTCTTTTTCGACTTCAATTGTTAAATCTGAGTCTCCTAATCTAATCTTGTCTCCTGTAGTTGCTCCAAATAGGTCGGTATATTGCTTGCGTGTTAATTTAAGAACCATTTTCTTTTCTCCTTCTATGCTCCCTTAAATCCCCGTTCCCTTGCTCTCTGAAGTGCAGTATTCCGGATATTAGATGATTTCAGGCCGCCCATGGTCAAGCCATTGAATCCGTATACTATGCGTGCACCTCCTAGCTCACACAGTTCGACTTCTTTCGAATCGCCTGGTTCAAATCTGACTGACGTGCCTGCTGGGATATTTAATCTGTATCCGTATGATTTTTGCCTTGGAAATTCTAAGGCCTTATTGACTTCAAAGAAGTGTGTATGAGAGCCAATTTGGCAAGGTCTGTCCCCCGTATTTTTTACGGTTATCGTAACAGTCTTTCTATTTTCGTTACAGTTCACGGGTTCTTTTGCCAGAATATATTCTCCTGGTATCATTATTCTTCTAACCTCCTTGCGACTAGATTTAGGTTTTTTTTTGATTGAGTTTTTCTACTCACCATTTTTCTTATCCTCCCACCTTTACTGAACAGGATCGTGTACAGTCACAAGTTTCGTCCCATCAGGAAAGGTACACTCGACCTGAACCGTATGTATCATTTCGGGAACGCCCTCCATCACATCTTTACGTGTTAATACTTCTCTAGCTGATTTCATAAGCTCAGCTACTCCCTTTCCTTCTCGAGCCCCTTCGACAACAAAGTTTGCTACATATGCAATAGTCTCAGGATAATTCAGCTTTACACCTCTTTTCTTTCGTCCTTCGGCAATTTGTGCCGCAGTCCATATCATCATTTTATCTATTTCTCTTGGTGCTAACATCAACTCTAATTTTTACCTCGAGTACCCTGGTGGTCTGAATTATTTTAAATTTCAAAAATTATTGATATATATATGAAGTTGCGAGAAGCTTCGATATGGCAAGCCCCAATTAGTCGACGTCGACATAAAGTCCCATACTAGGTAGTAGAAACTTTTACCGGTATTACTTTATTCAACCAGAAATATATCTTTTCGAATGGACCGTTCTTGCTTACTGGCAGCCTAAAGGCATACTCATTACCGTTTGTTGCTTTAATCGTTAAAAAGTTTGCATTAATAGCTGTGCCTAACATGTTAGAGACAGTTGTCTCTACACCTTTACGCATATAAAGTTCCTCAATTTCAGAGTACCAGATAAAGAAATTTGAAATATCCTTTCTTATAATCTCTGATGGATTGAGATTTATCCCTTTTTTGAAGTCAGGGACTTTCTTATCTTTGGTCAAAATCATATATGGGAAGGGAGCCATTCCTGCAATAAATCCCGTATCTAGAAGCTTTCTTGTAAAGCTCTTCCTACTCACAATTACGCGAGACGTAGTAAAATCCAAAAAGTAGTTTTCGTGCAACCAATTTTTTTCATCGGTGCTTAATCTGAGAATTACTTCCTCTATTCCTCTATCCTTACACCATTGAATGAAAGATGACATCTTTTCAGAATCAGATCTAGTTGAGCTACGAATCTGGCTGTACTTCAAAAACTGCTCAAATTCATAAGGGTTCAAACTGTGGAAGTGCTAGCCAAGACCCAAACATGAAGAATTCTTGGGTATGTTGTCGTTACTACTACTGCTAATATTTTTCTTCTGGTCGTAGTTAACCATGTTAATCATGTCGATTATCCGTTTCCCATTCTAAGGTCATGGCTTAGGGAGGCCGTGACCACCCTATTCCAGCGGGAATGTTTTCAAAGCCTGAGATACCCAACAGCCACACCCACGCAGTAAACACGAAGGGGCCTGTAAGCGCGGGAAGTCCCCACATTCCGAAGAACCTTTGTAGCGCAGGCATTACCACAATAGAGCATGCTACGGTTGCTAGCACAGCCATAAAAAAAGAGCTTACTGTTAAAGGTACAAACGAAGTAAGGGCAATCATAACCAGCACTTGATTGAACCCATGTAGACCTAACCTTATTTCTGCTGTGGGCAACTTTGTAAGTATCGCAAGTGTTACACCTATCCCTGATCCAAGCAACGCCATCAGTCCGGCTAAATATAATGGCGAAAATGGATCCCATTGAGTGGTATATCCATTAGTATACCAGGGTCGATCCTGACCAGCGAGGATTGGAGCGAGCTCAAACGCCAATGTAAGCCCAACTACCCAGAAAATTCCAGTCTTCCAATTCTCAACAAATGTCACTTGTGAAACGCCCTTTAGAGTCGCAATCATGAACTCTTTGACAGTCCATTTGAAATTTTCCATCTGAACCTGCACTGGATTGCTACTTCCAGTAATCAATTCCTCTTTTGGAGGGGCCGGTGGAACTTCTGGCCAAATATCATGTCCGTAACGCTTTGAAGCATACATCATTGCCCAGGTTGTAAATATGAAAGAAGATGTAAAGCCTGGAATTGCCCATGACTTGGCTAGTCCGTCAAGAACAAACAAGTCTCCCATTAGATGCGAAAATGCCATCCAGGTAACAGCGGTTACGGCTGCTCCAAAAACAGAGATAAAGAAAGTGGCTTTGTTAGCCTTAACAAAAGGACCAGACCAAAAGGCCATCCCCGTCAGAATAGAGTTGTATCCGAA
>DASTUU010000167.1:0-1972 GCA_035759485.1 Nitrososphaeraceae archaeon | reverse complement strand
GGCTTCACATTTTATGTAAATACTTGCTTAAGAAGTCCCCTTTCATTTGCCACCCTGATTTCGTGTGCGATTCTTCTGCCGGTGCTCATTGGTTTGTCATATATTAACTCAGAATACGGCGAGCCGGTGATGTAGAGGTTGGTCCCTGCAACAATTCTGGCAGAAAATTCAAATGTCGTGAAAATTCCTTCCTTATCATATACACCCTCCAGACAAAACGGGCCAGTCACCCCGGGAGGTACAAGGTCCTCTGAAGCTTTCACGAACCGTTCTCCCATTGCGTAAACTCCCTCAAGCAATGACTCTCTCAAGACGAGAGGAATATTACCGATTACATTGTAAGATGGTTCAAGATTTAGAGAAAGCTGCTGACTGGCCGGAATTCTGCCTATGCTATCGATATCAGATTCATATCTTATGTCTGCACCCAAAAACTCAGTTTGTCTATTTATTGGAGAATAGAAAAACTGCAGATAGGTTGGAACACCAATGACATACTCTTGGATAAATAATTCGTCTTCGTTTCTTATTCGTCCTTGATCCAATAATAATCTGGCATTTTCTTCAAAGGCCTTTTTGTTCGATGCCAAAAAATATCCTCGTCCTCCTGCTGCCCCATGTAATTTGACAATACATAATCTATCAATACACTCTTTGCAGTGAACCAATTTCGGTGTAGTCAACTGTGATGCATTCATCAATTTCTGTTTAAGATTTCTATCGGACTCCCATTGGAGAATCTTTCTATTTCCAAAAAATGGTACAGAGATATTTTTTATTTCTTGATATGTAAAATTAGCAATCATAGTTCCGTGCGGAACTAGGACGGACTCTGCATCATGAAGACGCTGTTGACACTTAGTATCCAACAGCTCGTTATAATGTCTTATGGCCAAGATTTCGTCTATAAATTTAAACCGTTTATACAGGCTAAGTCTTCTTTCTTCACTGATTAGTAAAGTTTCGAAGCCTTCATCCTTTGCACCTTTTAGAATTTGAAGGGCGCTATGAGATCCCAATGTAGCTATTGTCTTAGGCTCATTCAGACTAACCAATGCAGTGATTTGAATAGGATCAACAGTGCTTAAAATACTTCGTACGCAGTGTAAGCAAGTAACGACAAATATACAGAAATAAAGGATTGATCTGTAACTTCGAATGGAAAAGATAAATTTATGATGGCATTTCCTAAATTGAAAATGCCAAGCTATTAATTACTGGCTATGAGCATAGGCACCATAATCTTACTCTCGGTAAAGACTGCAGCCTCTTTGAATACCTAAGCTAATGCCTTCCACTACCAAAAGTCATAAACTCTGCAAGCAGTTTTATTATGAAACCCACTCCTCCTACCGCACCGATGCTGAGAAGTACAAGACGTAGGTGTGTAGTATAATCTTCTTTACTGGTTTTTTTTGCTAGTTTCAATGTCTGAAGTATTTCTATTACTTTGCGTTGCACGGTATTCAAAATAGGCACACTCGTCAAGTAGGCTGTCTAACGTCAGTCCTAGGCTTATTTGAACGTATTGCCTCTAGAACATCCGGAGGTGTCAGCCGTGAGCTATTACCTTGTTAGAGATGTCTTAACAGCGTACATTGGCTCTTTTTCAGTTCTTTGCATTTCTACAAACGTTTCGCTATTTTGAACGCCTTCAATTTTTCCAATTCGTTCAATAACTACATTATGCAGTTCTTCTAAGGTGCGAGCATTCAAGTTAACTATAATGTCAAATCTTCCCGTAACCTCGGATAGTGTTCTAACTTGGGGAATCTTTACCAACTCAGAATGAATGGGTTCTTTCAATTTAGGATCTCTGTTTATACCTACGGTGGCTTTGACACTAATCCCGAGCATCTCTTCATTGACTATAACGGTAAACTTTTCAATTAAATTACGTTTAACAAGACGTTTTATCCTGCTATACAAAACCGACGCATTTATGTTCAGCTTCCTGCTGAGTCGTGGAACT
>DASTUU010000166.1:0-3287 GCA_035759485.1 Nitrososphaeraceae archaeon | reverse complement strand
TTCAATGTAATCAGGATTATTGATTAAATACACATGATTTTTACGTCCTAAATTGAAATAAGCTATATCTCCGTATTTTTGATGTATAGTTGATAGAGTTTCGATAGGATCGTGAATGAATTGACGAACCAATTTACCTGGTATTTTGTATTTAGGGCCGGGAGGATATTTGGTAATTTCTATGCTCATATAGAATCTCATTTTTTCAATTCTATTACTGAATTATAAGGTTTTGTCTCTGTTCTGACAATCAACTAGTAGATTTCATATTGCATGATCCTATGAGTAAGACTACATTGTAAACTGAAAACATTTGACGTTCCCACTACCTCTTCGCTAGAAAATCAAATCTGCAGCATCGATCTTATCGTCAAGATGCGAAAGAAGACTGAAAAATAAGCGAAAAGCATTTCTGCTACCAAAGTATTATCCATTTTCATATCCTCAAACATCACTATTAATCAGCCGCCTATGTGGTATCGTGCTTTGCAAATAGGAAGCGGTATAATTTCACTCACGCTATCCATGTATTTGATAGCAATACACTTTCCTGTTCGTGAGATATATACGATAATTACACTGCTTTCGATTACATTATTGACTATTGGAGTTGAAAGAGTAGCTACAGGAATACTGTTGTTGAGGCTCTATTCTTCCTTACCAAAAGCAACAAGACCATCAGGCCGTAGCAAAAAAATCACTCCTCTTACGAATATGGCTCTTGGTGCTGTAGCAATAGGATTCGCGATAATCGCCTTGATACTTCCTAATCTTGTGATTACAATACCACTAACTTTGTTATCTATTGCTATCAGTGTGATGTTCAATGGTTTTGCTAGAATCATGCAAGGGGGTTTAGATAGAAGTCAGCCAGCATGGTTCAGAGCATTTAGTCTAGGTATTGGCTCTCTTTGCATTGCATCGTCCATTCTCATTACTAATTCCAAAATGTTTGGAATTATCTTTCCTATTCGTGCTTTGTTTTTAATATTGCTTATTTATGGTATAGGCATGATTGCATATGGTGTCACAGGGAAATTTTCATTAGACGAAATATTGAAAAAGAGAATCCATAGCAAAGATGGATAACTCGCTCAACGTCCTAGTGATGTGGGAAAGTTGGAAAGGACAATTGGTACATCTAAAGCATACATAGTTGAGATAACAAATCAAGATTCTAAAATTACTAACCCTGGTGATGCATTTTGGTGAGCAATAGTAGCTGTTACAAATGTGGGACATGGAGACATATATCCTGTTACTGTGGGGACGGGATAAAGATAATTGTAGCGTTTTTGATGATAATAGAATAGGATAGAAGTTCTAAGTATTTTCATATCGACTCTTGGCGCAGCATTAGTTGAATCTAGATTAAGGATGAAATATGATGCCGAGATAGAGGAGAAGTCGCCAGCTCTAGAGAAACTTCAATCAGATAGTATCATTGATCATAACTTGAACCTTAACCCAGAAGCCATGAATTTCGTAAAACTCGAAATTGATGAAATCAAAAAAAAGAAAGAACAAGAAATTAGAATATTATTGATAGAGAAGAAGAAGAACTATTCATAACTCTCATGTTTGAGCTAATTATGACGATGGAAATACTAATCCTCACTCTTCTAGATGATAATCCTGGCTCTGCCTATACACTTTCAGCTAATGCATATTCATTGGCATTCTACTATTCAATATGTCATCCAAAGCTTAACCTTTAGTCGAGTTAAACTAAACAAATGCACTATGTTATAACGAGGATCTCTGGAAAATTCGGATACTCCGAATGCGATATGGTTCTAATATTGAGCTTTAAAGGTCACGTATCAAGAATTTTTCAGAATCTATTTCATGACGTTAGCTAGTCTTTATTGACTCAATTCTGCTGTTAGCTGGTCCATTTATTACATTTCCTGAATTAGCAGAAAACCGCGAACCATGGCAAGGGCAATCAAATGATTTTTCCGAATTGTTCCATGTTACGATACAGCCTAAATGAGTACATACTGCAGAATAGATATGCAGTTTCCCTTCGTGATCTTTGTAGGCGGCTATCTTTTTACCATCAATAACTGCACCTTGTCCAGGCGGGAGCTCTTCATAAGAAGATGTTTTAGTTATTTTACCTTCCCCCTCCTTATTGGTCGAACCTTTTTCTTCATTTCCATCTCCTCCTCCTTCTTCTTCTTCTTTTTTTCCTTGTTTCACATTAGCTTTCTTTTTTGGCTCTCTTGAAGGATTATACAGAGAAGACCATGGATTGTCTTTTCCCATAATCAGATCAGTCAAAAGGATGCCAGCAATAGTACCATGTGTAATTCCATTTCCAGAATCTCCAGTGGCAATATAGGTAGTAGTGTTGTTTTCATCTCCAGGATTGTGTCCTATAAATGCAATAGAATCTTGAGGCTCCATCACTTGACCAGACCAGCGATATTCTATTCCTCCTTCCTCAATAGGAAATCGCTCCTTTGTCCACGATTCAAGTTTTGAATAACGCTTTTCAACATCCTCATCAGATGACGTACTTCCTGTTTGATGGTCTTCTCCTCCTACAATTAATAAATCATAATTCTTGTCATTGTCCATTCTTTGGATCCTAACGTAGTGATAAGGAGCTACAATATTTTCTGAATCATGATCTCCGGTGTCCCAGTATAATGCCTTTGGAACTGTATTTTTCTTGATTTTAGCTCCAATCACATATGTCCTGTATGCATTTTGTTTGTCATAGATTTTACTCATTTTGTCAATAACGGGAGCATTAGTAGCTATTACAATATTTCTTGCTTCGACAACATATCCATCAGATGTCTTGATACTATCTGACTTTATCTCTTGTGCATGAGTCTGAGTAAAAATTCGTCCTCCATTTCTAAGCGTAGCCTGGCAAAGACCCCTCAGGTATTTTAATGGCTGAAACTGGGCTTGATTTGGAAAACGTATGCAAGGACCGGTATTAAAAGAATTTAACGGTGCTTGCTCTACAATCTCAGTTTCCCTAATACCTGCTCTATGCGTTGCTTGAAGTTCTCTATCTAATGACTCTTTGTTATCACTCCGGTCAAGAAACAAAAAACCATCGAGCCTTTCAAAGTCACAATCAATTTTCTCTTCATTTACCACAGATTCGATCAAGTTTATTGCAGCGGTATGGCTTTCAGCAGCGATTGTTGCACCTTGTATTCCGTGTGTTTGCTCAAGATCATAATATCTATCATCTAGCGCATGAGTAATGTGTGCTGTGGTACGACCAGTTTCTCCACTGCCTATATAGCCATCTTCAATTA
>DASTUU010000165.1:0-1859 GCA_035759485.1 Nitrososphaeraceae archaeon | reverse complement strand
AACGCACTATCTCTGGAACAGCCTCTCGTTTCATTCTACCTGCCCCTCTGATTTCATAAAAGGTTATAACTCCTACTCCATTTTTCTGTAGGATGTCAGTTACTTGCTTGAGATCGTCTGTTCTGATAAAGATATCGAGTTGTTTCATTTAGAAATTGTAAATATTGATGGTAGGTAAATAGGTCTTTTGGTAAAAAAGCACTGACTGTCAAGAATCTGAGGACAATGGTAATGCACCCCAAATCACAGTCCCAATACTTTACAAAAAGTAAGGGTGCAGAATGTTGATAAGTGGTTGATATTATATCTATTGTTCCATCTTCCTTTGCCAAGTTGAGGAATGGTTACGGGGGAGAGTAGTTGCAATTGTTAGGTTTATGTTAATAACCGCAGGAGACTCAACATGAAACACGACTTGCTTGATGCTGGTAGAACAGGTTAGTTGAGTCTAGGGCCATCTAAATTGACTTTCTTTTATACTACTATTTTAAGGCAAACTCTATGCACACATCAAACTTGGTATAATATTTTTGAACATCAGAACTGCCGTATTTCGATCTGAATTTCTCTACTATTTCTTTAACTTTGTTGCCATCATTTATTATTTCTGCTTTTCCGCTTAACTCTTGTCCGTGTGCCGAAATTTTCATGGTTGGATCTTTTAGCACATTTCTGTACCAATTTGTATCCGAACCCTGTACAGGAAGTAAATACAATTTGTCGTCTTCATGAACAAACCAAACAGGTCTCGATATATCTTGACCTCATTTTCTGCCTCTAACAGTCAAGTCTATTTCATTTGTTTTATTAAGGAGGTCTTTTAAATCAGATTTTGACATATTGCACGTGTATGGGAGCATCTACTAATTATCTTTTAATGTATCTGTGAATAGCTAGCATCTTCACCCTTTCTTGATCTATGAACGACAAATTCATGCTTATCAAACAAACAATAATAATATATCTATCTTATCTTTTATCTTTGGTATATACCTGTTTCTCAATATGGAGATTAACCATATGAATGCCTCTTTTGACTAACAAGCATGGCTGAATTAGGAATAGTTGAATATTTTGAGATGGGAGAAGCACTTGTGATAATAGCTACTTTGTTTGTGGTTCTGTACTTTTCCAGGAAACAAATGCAAAGTTTATCAGTAGACATAGAAACAAAAGTTCTAAGTGATTTAGATGAAAAAATCCACGACCTTACTCAGATCGCAGTTGAAAAGCCAGAGCTAATAAGGATAGTCAGCAATGTTGAGTCAGACCTGACAGAAGAGGTAGCATTTACATATCATCTTTTGCATACCTTTGCGCATGTGTTTTCATATGCACCAAAGAAAAGTAGTAAGTGACAATGAACTGACTGGATGGCTACGTATGATGAGAAGTTGTTTTGAACAGGGCAAATTAAGGGAATATTGGGAAAGTGACCTTGAATTAGAGAAATGGTTTGATCCTTCCTTCCAAGAATTTGTTAATAAGGAGTTGGCTGGTACAATTAAGAGTAAATAGCATTTTCCATCTCAATTAGATAACATGTATGTAGTTATAAAAAATCGTAGTAGAGGAATCAATAGAGGAGTAAATTTAACCCTAGCATGCTTTGTCTTTCTCCTTTGAGCCAGACTTATCACATATTTCTATCCCCTATTACTATCATATTTTGCGACGTTGCATTCTATGAACAGTAGATACAGGTAGATAGCAAAAACCAAAGGGTATCATACAACATACATGGATCTCTATTTATCCGATAAGATCCTCTGAGTATTAATGTCAACTGAGGAAGGTTCAAAGGGGATAGTATGTAAGCAGTGTGGAATTACATTTACTACACAGCAGGATAAAGAAGA
>DASTUU010000164.1:0-2211 GCA_035759485.1 Nitrososphaeraceae archaeon | reverse complement strand
TGTTCTTGTTTCCATCTCCACCATCATGATCTCCTCCTGCGTAGGCAGCTGGCACTATTGTTGTTGCTCCTATAGTTAACAATGCACCGGCTACTAGAAAGACCAATGCTAAAACTGTATTGTTGTTCATGTATCTTCATGATAGCTATATTTTGATAATATATGTGGGATATTTCAGATAAGGTTACTAGAAGTTACAATACTATAGTTAGATAAAACTATGGGGATATTTCTTCGATAATAAAAGAGAGGACACCAAGAAACAGATTCGTCCTAGTTGATATGAGACTACAGTTTGCAATGCGGTTTTATCCGTTTTTATTCAAAAAAGATTGTCTATAAAAGTGACTAAACCTTTATTTCCACAAGAGCCATCTGTCGTGTACTGCTTTTGGCTCCATCGGCGCCAGATTGCCAGATTGTGTTGGGTCCTTGCAGTCCGGTTTTTGGATGAGCTTGGCCGGATTGCAGGACTTTTTGTCTACTTTCTTCTGTATTTCTGAAACCCCCACAAAAAACATGCTAGCTGCTTAGCTTTTTTGGACGTCACCACTAGTAACAGTGTTAGGAAAACTTTTAGTTTTTGCTATGGTGAGTGTTACATAACGATCTCTTGTGTGTGCTAACGATACTTAGGGAACGCAAAAGCAGTGCCGCTCATAGATATTGTTGCTACTATTTTTATCAGCTTCCTGTACTCCAAATGTTAATGGTAGAAAGTTTACGAATTATAGAGTATATGGAATTAGCTTAGTCCAAATATATTGTATACGAATAATGAGAAAGGAGATGAGATATCTAGGAACTAGAGCAAAGAATACTTTACCTGTTGTTCTTCTGACACTAGTAGGATTATTCTTATTGACTCAAGGAACCGGCAAAATGTCTATTAGTCTGCAGCCGATTCAAGGTCAACAACAGAATGTGGTGACGGCTTGTATTGACAATTCATGTCAGACCGTAGTATGCGTTGATGACCAGCTGTGTCATTCTTTCAGACCAAATAATGATCCAGCTGCTAACGAACAACCATTGGATGATACTACCACTGCTATGCAGCCAGAAGAAGAAGAAGATGACGCGGATACTTTTTTTGAGGATTGGGATTAAAGCCTTGTAAGCTTGTCAAAGGGAAGTTAGTTAGTCCACTAACTGGTTCTTAACTTGGTAAATGATAAAAGGTTTGTAAATGAGGTATAGCAAAAACAAAACACTTCTTACCAGAATCCTCGTTATGAGGACTGAATAAGGGTGTGACCGTCAGAAGGTCGCGCACCGACAGGACCTGGACAGCGTCATCGCTCGTGCAGTAGGCTGTATCAGAAATGGGGTAGTCCTGTCGTAAAAGTAGGTTCCCCCAAAATTGACCCATTTTTCCCACCCGGACAAATAGTTGACATATTAACACGTTTGGTGGGATTAGTGCCGATATCGGTACTAAAAGTGGGTTCCCGCTTATTAAGTGTAGACTCTAAGCTTTAAAGTTTTCTTTTCTTGTTGTGTCGATCCGAGTGTCTCACTTTCACGCTTAGCATTTCTGGAAACTAATACTTTTGGCTTGTTTGCTTGATAACAGCCCCGTCATAAATTTTCTCATTTTGTATAGTGTGCCAATTTTTCCATTTATTTTCCCTTTATTTTCCCGCCAAAGAGGGAAAAGCTATATCCGACTGCATTCATTACTTATGACGTAGGACTTGAAAAGATATGCAGGACAGAGTGAAGTTTACCTTCCTTGGCTCAGTTAAAAACCGAAAATTCCATATCATACAATCGTTAATACATTTGTTCCGAGATAGGTAGGACGGTTCTGATTAAAATCAGTTGGCAAGTCCCATTTAGAGCATTATATTTCTACAATCAACTCTAAATGTGGACTAGTATGTCTATTACTTTTATCTTCTTTGTCTTAATGCTGCTGTTGTTGTAGATGTTTCTACAGCAGAGATACCTGCTGTAGCTATATCATTTGATGCTTCATTGAAAACTTTCGCTGCATTTACACCTAGTCTAGAAAACTCCTTTGAACTATCTTTTGTCTGCTGCAGTGCTGTACTGAATAGCTCCATATTTGCTGAAATTGCATTATTTGTTAGTCTTGTAGCTGCAATTACATTGTCTGCAAAGCTGCTAACAACAGTTCCATATGTTTCAGCCAATCCTTTTGGAGATATAGACCAATAATTCCAGAATCTACTATTTGCATTTTCT
>DASTUU010000163.1:0-4073 GCA_035759485.1 Nitrososphaeraceae archaeon | reverse complement strand
GCTCCATCTATACACTGGTTGAGTCTCCTGCGGTTTCCTTTAAAATTTTAGTCTAAACTAATCAAAGAAACAAATCATTATTCTTCTTCTCAATCTTTATAACTGATGGCTGGACCATTTCATTCACGTTATTATATAGTTAAAGTAGACGCATTCCCTTCGCAGTAGTCCTGTAAGTCATCCTCACTTGTTCATATTCTATTAAACCGTCTTCAGCTAAAGATAACAAACATTCTTTCATATAATCATATGATATAACGGCCTTGTACATATCGTAGTTTTGATAGCCCCTCCACCATTGGCAGCCTCAAGAATCGCTCCAATTATCTCTGGCCTACTTCTGTATTCCATATGTTTTATACTATTCAATTTTATAGTGTTATACCAAAAGTAGTCTTTTACATATAAGTTGGTTCTATATATTTTTTACATCATTTTTCTTATTCTCCAGACGAAATATAGGTAACAATCTTATATAGGAAAGTTGACATATAACATGATGAGTAATAGAGGATAGAAGTATGGGATAAGTCTCTTTGGTCTCAGAGACAAAAGCATACCAAGGTTTCTACGTTTTCCCTTCATTGATTCCTCTATTACTACTAATGTATCCTCTTCCATTCCATTCATTCTTCTATCTCTGAAACATTAACTTACCTAGTGACTGCTACTCCCCCTCTTCAAACCAATATTTATTACTTATATCTTTAGCAACGATCTAGTTAGCTTCGTTCCCCATTGGTTTGTCGTAACCTATGTCTGAGATTGTACACTATAACGCAAGCAGGCGGATCACATTATACAGCTGGCTGAACTTTACACACAGTATATCCTAGAATCCAAAGTTTAATATCGATTTTTTGTTAAAGTGGTAGAGGAATCAATGACCTTGGAATGTCAGTCACTCTTTCTTTATCTTCATACGATGAATCCACAAGGTAGTAACACTAGAGGCTTCTTTTGTCTTGAATAGAATGTGAAGTTATTTTGATTAAATTAATGTTACCATTTAGCGTAACCTTTAGAACATACTACCTATTGAGCCACATAAATAAACATATCAAACTATATAAATTTATGTCAAAAACTATATAGACAGATGAATATGTAGCCTGACGAGCTTATGAAATATACAGACAACAACAGCAACAGTACAGCAGCGGCAACAAGTCTAATAATACTGACTACTGCTATTTTGATAGTCGGTAGTGCTAGTAGCGTCACAGCAGCATTTGGTCAAAATCAACCATCAAGTCAACCTTCTTCAGTACCGTCAAGTCAACCATCTTCTGTGCCTTCGTCAACAACAACAGAAACAACAACAGAAACAACAACAGGGTAGCACGCAGCCAGATAGAGTAGGTTCGCATGATGAACAGACTTTTCCAGAGGGTGCAAACCAAGGAGGTACTGTAACAGATCCTACAGTCAATAACGGTGAACCAATAACCGCAAACTGCTTTGGCAAAGTAATAGAGCATGAAGCACAAGAGCATAAAGAAGATCCAGATGAAGGTACATTAGGTGAACATTCAAGCGACCCAGTACCAGAAATCTCAGGTAACGAAACACCACGACAATGCATTGGCAACCAAGACCAGGGACACCCTGCAGAACATGGAGCATTTAACTCACAGTTTGAAGAAGAAGACGCCCAGAATGTCGCCGACAACTGCTAAGTAGCATAAGGGATGACTGGTTATCCCAATCCCCTTTTATTTAGTTGCTCATATTCGATATATGAGCCCGTTGAATGAGTTGAATGAGTCAAATGAGTCAAATGACCCATATTTGATATATGATCCATATGAGTCATACAATTACACAGAAAGATCTATTTTTTAGGAGTAACTTTGGTGGTCAAAGTTCAAAGATACTATTAGATGGTATGTAGAGCAGACGCATACAGTAACAGCAAGAAGATAATACTTGACTATATCTGCAATTTAAGCCATGTGGTATAATAGACCAAAATGATACAGGTGTGACAGGGAATTTTATAGGTAATGTCAAATTAAATAAATCATATAATTTAGATATACCTCTGATACTCTCATTGTTAAGAATAGATAGATATGATTGATAAATTCCCAAGAGGAGATGAAAAGTTATTTCAAGGGCTCTTTTCCCTGCCAGCACTCGTTATGATAACGTCGGTTATAGTAACAACATTAATACTGCCGCAGCAAATTCCTACTTCAACAATATCGTCATCATTATCAACATTTACTCAAAACGCATTTGCATATTATGGACAGGAGGTTATACTTTCATTAGATAACTCAACTTTTTCTCCACTGACAACAGGCACAGGAAATCAAGTTAGAATATTGGCAAATTATAACATTCAGAACTCCTCGATAGTAGGTCAAACAATAAATGCAGTTATGAAATTGTATACGTTAAATGGAACATTAATAAAATCATCTTCATATCCATCTGGATTTATAGCTCAAAATACTAATGGTACAGCAGAACTTAAAACTACTATAACAGATCCAACAATTCAAAGTGCAATAGCAAACATAACGCTTACAAATGCAGCAAAAACAGAAGTAATCTCAAATGAAATATCAACTACAATGAATCTTCAAGGAGCATCATTAACCCCAACAACAAATACTACAGCAATAACACCTCAACAAGAAACTGATGAACAGGCTTCGCAAGTGCAAGAAACTCCACCACTACTACAGCAGCCATCGTCATCACAACCATCACAACGGGAAGGGATACAAGGAGAAGAAAATGTTCCACAACCTACTCCAAGTCCTGAAGCAGAAGCGCCTGGCATAGTACCGCCCTTTGGATAAATCAACATGAAAACAGGATTATATCAAGGTCTATGCAAATATTCTAATTATAGATAGCGAAAAATCAGTATATATTTTAGCGATGATAGCAAAAGTTCTATTCCAAACCTTAGTTTAGCGTGAATGTTTGACCTAAAGTCACTTAAAGCAAAGGTCATCACTTGAGAATATATTTGACAGAAAGATTTACCGATTAATTATTTTAAGTCGTAGTCAAAGTTGGGGATAGACATATAGATACAGTTAGCCAAAGTAATATATCCATATCCTTGAAAGCAGAATCGAACAATAAATCAAAATTATCCTTATTTTATCCCTCCTCTCTGGCAACAAGGCTTACAATAGTCTACTTTGGCGTATCAGTAGGCATAGCTCTTCAAATCGGAGCTGCCAATTGGGATATTATATGGCACGGCATTACAGATGTTGAAAGCTTCTTTACACCGCCTCATACAGTATTATATTCAGGAGTAGCTCTTACAATTGGTTCAATATTCATTGGAATCATTCAATATGTAAGGTTCACAGAAACAAAAGGAGGGAAAGAGAAAGAAAAAAAGAATAGACAGCAATCACAGGTAGATAAATCAAGTGAACTCACAACTACTAAACAATCGCCATCCAAGGCTTTAGAAGGTGTAAGACAAAGTTTGTCCTCTTCATCTTCATTATTGACTTCATTTCATAGTTTGATACAATCTTTATTGAAAATACCATATCCTATCAAGCTTGTTGCTATTGGCACTATTATTGAGATCTTTTCAGGAGGATTTGATAGCTGGTGGCATTACAATTTTGGATTTGATGGGTTGTTAAGCCCTCCTCATCTAATGCTTACTATCGGAATGCTAACAGCTGTTTATGGTGCATTGATAGGCATATACAAACTATTACAGAATAACAAAGATAGCAAGAATAATAATAATAATAATAATAATAATAAGAGCACCTTACTCAAAATATCCTTTATTGTGACATATGCTGTTGCTTGGATAGTTTCAGTTAACACAATTTTCATGTTTAGCTTACCATATTCTAATGGTCAGTATTTTGATTTTAACCCTAATCCGTTTGCAGCAATTTTTATTGCATCAATCTCTATTCCGTTTGTTTCTGGGATGATATTTTATTCAGCTGCAAAAACTCTTAGAGATGTACATTTTAGGTTTACTTTCATTACCTTAGCATTTATGATAATACACTCAACAGCTACCATAATATCAAATAACCAGTTTGCAATATTATATCCATTATATCTAT
>DASTUU010000162.1:0-7274 GCA_035759485.1 Nitrososphaeraceae archaeon | reverse complement strand
ACCGATATACTTTCAAGTAGCAAAGACATTTCACTTCTAATAGAAATTCACAATCTAGGAGTCGAAAATAAAACCTTCTATGAGCCAATTATGCAGTTTCTAGAGTCAAAGAATTACAAGTTATCGTTCGAGAAGATCTATGGAACGGGCGAAAGACACATAATCATGAGAAAGTTATCAACCAACAATGATGAAGTTGATTCTGCTGAAATTCCCAGGAATACTTAATTTATGCTAAGGACAAGCACATACTTTTGCTAGCTAACGGCAATGTATTTGCTATTGTGGAATTTTACAACTTCAAACCATTTGTTTATCGCTGATCTTTGCAAGCTACATAATGATCAGTGAATAGAGATCTTCATTAGTTGCGCCTCTATTTTGAACAACTTCTTATCCTATTTCAAATAGACCCCTGATTCTCATGTTGTTTATCCTTGTGGATAAGGCATTTTTCTTGCAAGCACATGTTTTTCGCCATTATCGTATGTTTTCTCAAATTCTATATTGAAATTGTTGGATTTTAGCAATTCTATCACTGGTTCATAAGTGTCTTTACCATGGATCTCTACAAGGATGGAGATAGGTTTGCTTGCATACAATATCTCTTTGGCTCCTGTAAGTACTTCATACTCTGCTCCCTCTACATCAATTTTAATCCAATTTACCCGGTCTATGCCCACACGCCGTAATAAATCATCTAAGGTATCTGCTCTTACTTCTATATAGCTTTGCAAGTTTTGTCTGGCTCTTTCTTGAATTACACTATAAGTGCTGTAGAGTTTTAATGTAGTCTTTTTGGAAGACACAGCATAATTTAAAGTTCTAGTATTTGCCAACTTGTTCAACCTAATATTTCTATTGAGCATCTCGAAGCTATCTGGTTGTGGCTCTATTGCTACTACCTTTCCCTGTTGGCCTACTCGTTTTGATGCCAATATGGTATAGAATCCAAAGGCCGCGCCAACATCTATGACTATGTCTCCTATTTTGGGAGAGAACTGTTCTACTATTTCATCTTCATGAGTTACCATGCTTGTATACATGTCATGAACTAAGAAATTATTCACCTTTCGAGTTATGCGGCTATAAAATTGGTAACCATATTTTGGTGAGCTAAACACTACTAACAAAGAATTATCTAGTCGCAAAAATTCAACCGATCTGTATAAAAAGTCTCGAAAATTAATACCGTGCTTTAAACAGAATTTGTCGGTCTTTTTTCTACCTAAAAAAAGCTTGAGAATTCCTCGAATTCCAAGGTAAATAATTTTTAGAGAAAATAATACGCATTTGTCATGTAACTTCGCTCCTCTTAATTGTCTCAGCCAAGCACCACTACCGACAGGATAATTGGGCATATTCACATTATGAACTCCGCATTGTAAATAATTAACGTTCCAAAGAAATTCTGGTACACTGTTAACCTTCTGTTAGAGCATGTTTTGTTGATCTATATTTCCACTAGTCAATTAATACCATTAAAAACCGTGAGATTCACGAAGGCTATTATTTTTGCCATAGCCTATGTTTTTTCTTCTGTTCTTGCCTAAACAATCATAATAGTTCAAAATTCCCTTTCATGCATTGATTGAACTCCCATCAGAAAGAAAGTTGATTGTTTTGTTCTTTATCTACTACAAGAAATTGATTCTTAGGAAAATATTTACAATGTTAGCTATCTTCATCTTTATTTGTCTCATGATTCGCTAGTTCTAATTTCATGATAAGCCAAACATTATTAATTGAGAATTATACTTACTCCATTTGTGAAGTTGATGTTGTATCCTCTCTATTAGTAATCTTACTATTTTTATCATTGTAGATTTCCAAAGCTATTGCTATTTTCTTTCCACCCTCAGTTCTTTTCAAAATCGAGTCTAATTCCTCGATCTTAAGTGAATGTTCTTCTCTTGAGCCATCTGCATTTTCAAATCTTAGTATTAATTCGTTTTTCATAGGACTCTTATCCTTTAACTTCCTTACCATTGATGCATAGTATTTGGCGGTAATTTCTAAAAATAGAGTCACCAAACTCGGATCGTATGCTATGATGTTAGTGTTGCCAAAGCTTATAGAACTCTTGCTTGCATCTACTACTAGAGCATCCTTATCATCTACTCTAATTGAAGAGAGCTTGCTATACACTGCTAATTGTGAGGGTTCATAGTGTAATATGAGCTGAACCTTATCAAAAATAGCCCTACCAAGAAGCATTATCTGGGAAATATCGGTGGCTTCAATTATGCCCTTGATTCCCAATATGTCTTGAATTTCTCCTTCTTCGCTTGAGGCAAAATCAATTCTTGGTAGTTTATTATGATCCAGATCAAGTGTTCTAGGATTTGCAAAAGCTTCACTAGTAGTATTATTGACGTCACCATGTCTTATTTCTGATATTCCATATTTGATCCGTATGAAATTATCATTTGGTGTCGATGGGTCATCTACAAGCACTACTAAAAGATTCTCTTTGCCATCACTGGTTGCCGAATAAACATAGTAATTTTCAACATTTACAAACTTTGGCTCTCTTTGACTTTGGACGTCTACGTCTAGTCCCGGCAAAAAATCAAGAGACTTTTTTAGCCTCCTAGTTATTGGAGTCTTCAATCCCACCGGTATCATTATATCCTTCAAACCAAAATCTGACACCTTTCTCCTTTCATTCCAAAATTCGAGTTCGATGCTGCTTATTGAGAGAGAATATGAGATGGAGCTAATGTTTCCATTTATATTATAACTATCGAGTGGCAAAATGTTTGTAAGCAAAACATTATAGTGTTTACTGTCCCCAACCGCATGATCAATAGATATCTGTAATACTTTCTGACAATTGAATGTCATAACGTAAGGTAGCTTTTCATAGTCCCTTGAAATCAAATTATTCAAGGGCTCTAATGCGTTACTCAAGGATTGCTCAATTCTTGAATAAACGTACCTCCGATAATTGTCAGATTGTTTTAGGAATACTTCTCTAGATTGTACAATGCTAGTTTTCAGCGAGCTACTTGCTATTACGAATGGATCAGCTTGGCTTGGAAGAGAATATCGTTTTCTTAATGGCTCATTATACCTGATACTAAAATTGTTGAAGGTATTTCCAAGAGCGTTGCTTAATTCATCTATCTTGGAGACAATTTCAGATTCTAAAGACTCCGCATTAGCCAGCACCATTCTGAGAAATTCAAAGTCATTCTGTGCTTGAAAAATAATATCTGAAAGGCTTGCAAAATCTTTGAGTTGAGACAAAAAATCTATGTTTTGTTCTAATGGAGTATAATCCGCATAAAGATATCTTCCTCGTTTTTGAAGGGTATTGCCTTTGGGTTCTCGCGTGCTCATGTTATTGTAATGCTATCAATAAAGAATACTCCCTTCAAGGATATAAATGAAAATATCTAGCTGCAAGTTAGGGATATGGATCTACTTGATAGCAATTGTACATATAAGCCTCAACAATAAGCTCGATGTCTGATAGTTAGTATGAGATTATGATTCATATGATGCCATCCAATCTCAATTTCTCCTATTATTATATGCCTACCAACTCTTCCCTGATCTCGAAAGCGGCATTTTTCCTATAAAAGATCCGGTACCTTCTGAAAACCCATCTGTTAACCGGGTCGTACCCGACCTCAATTATCTTCCTGAACGTTTCAAGACGCGAACTAGCGATTATCGTACCTATGCCTAATTGTTTGTGTCTTATCTGGCGTGCTATCTTTTCTGGCAGGTTGTGTACGAATACTTTGCTGTGTGCTCTGATGAGCACCTTGTCTGCATCATTCACTATGATAGACTTTCTAGAAATTGTCTTTGCACTTTCTCTTTGTTCTATCACACTGACCCTTACCGCAGAGCCTGTCAGTATGCTCAGAACCTGCTCTACAGTACCTGTTTCTGCCAGCAAGATCTTTTGAGCTAGCCCGAGCCTGATCCCAGATCTTCGTTCAAGTTCAAAAATTTTTTGCAGCATGAAACTACCAAAGTAATCTTTTCTCAAGATTGTATTTGTCACAACATGAGTCGTAGCGGCAGAGGTGTTATGAAAAGATTATCCTGTATGCAAGCATAGAGAGAGCAAGTATTATTGTGCAAAGGCTAACCGCTTTGAGGCCATTCTCCAGCTTCTTAGTCCTAGCAAAGTCAGCATTACTTTGCTTTAGCTGCTTGTAGGGTCGAGACATCCTAATCTCAAGATAGCTGGCAAGCCCTGTCAAGCTCGCTGCTGTTAATGATAATATACTTATTGAATTTGTTTGCATAATGTATCCTGCTAATAGCGGCAAAGTCCCCCATGACACGGCGAACCAAAAGTCGTTATGGAACTTGCCGTCCCATATTTCATAGTTGTATGTAAATAGAAAGAACCCTTCGAGCACTGCAATGATCGTAAGCAGTGGAACAAAAAATACTATATAGTAGATGCCTATTGCATATGCAACTGCAAGTGTTGCTGCCAGAAGAATCAGCAGCTGCGCTTTGGTAAAGTAGCTACCCCACGGTTTGGCCTTCTTTGACCCGAGGCTATCTGCCGCATGGGCAGAAATTCCAAGTGCAAGTGTGTAAATCAATGCAATCGCGCCGACTCTGTCCCAAATTATTTCATCGACAAGCATCGACCCAATAATGGTAAATGAAACACACATGCCTGTGTAAGGCAAAAATAGCAAACCAACAAAGACACGAAATCTTGTAGGACCAAACTTGGGTACAAACCATTCATTTATGCGGGTGTCGTTCTTGGCACTCATGGCTTTTCAGCAGACACTATGGCAGCAGTGCCAGCAGTGTACCATCTGCAATTTATGTTCTGAAAATTTCTATTCTCGAGAGCATTTTTTGTCTCGTCTACCCAGGTCGATTTTTTTATGAGATCGTCCAGCTGCCCGAACACAACCTTCCATGAAGTAACAAACCTACCTGCTAATCTGAGCAATGCAAAGTATCTGCTCCATAGACCGCTTATAAGGTTACTAGGATAAGTGAAATCATGAAATACTACAACACCTCCTGGCCTGAGTACTCTCCAACATTCGTCAATTACCTCATAGATATCGACATACTTGGCTAGATACGATGATACAACAGCGTCAAAGGATTCGCTCCTGTAAGGCAAGACTTCTGCAGTGCCCTGTGCAATGGGCGCCATCAGCTTGCGCTTTGACCCGCGCAGGTATTCAAATGTAAGGTCAATGCCTGCAACGTTTCTGCCTCTACGTGCCAGCATTGACGAGAGGATGCCAGTTCCGCAAGCAAGCTCCAGAATATAGCTGCGATTGCAGACTGCCTTTATAATCTCATGCTTCCAGACGAGGTCCTGTCCAAATGTAGCCAATCGGACTACCAAGTCATAGCTTCCAGCGTTGGAAGGAGTGAAGAACCTCATTGCTCTTGCATACCCCTCGTGAACCAACATCATCTGTGTGTAATTGGGCGACTTATTTATTATGTATTGAAAACGTACAGATTTGGCGCTAATTCTCAATTGTAATGCATAAAAGTATCAAGGTGTAAGTATAGATACAACAGCCAGCATAGGAATGCGAGACAAGGTTTTCGTGCGCGTTGTTTTCTTCATTCGTCATTTCGTAAGGTCAGGCGTGTGCCGAGCGGCGTCTTGGTACAATCCAAGGTTGCACAGTCAAATCTAGAGATGCTACAGCTTCAATAAACATAACTGGTGATATGGAATTTGCTTTTGAGGACATCCCAGGTTTCTTTAGTACGGCTACATTCACTCCAAGATAGATCGAGCCGATGCTACTTGACCAAACTAACAAGAAATGTGTCGATAGTTATATAACCAGCCTAGCACTGAAAGGAGAGGGAGAGCTTCTCAGACTCTAGTGCATGTTACGTCACCAGTAAAGGCTCCAGTTAAAGAGTCACCAACCACATTTATTTGCCTGTCAATACCGCAGCTTCCAGTAATTGTGATTGGGGTGCTGAAACCACCAGAACAAAAGTTGTCATTGGCGGAGCCAGCAAGTGTAAAGGAGGTTCTTCCATTGCTCTGACCAGATGTAACAAAAGTGTCTAGGATCTGATGTGCTGGATCAGCCACTCCCGTTATCAACACTGTACCTTGTTCTGTCGCGTCTCCACCTTTTTTCTTGACTACAGGAGCGTCCTGTGGATCTGTATTCAGCCGTGCACCGTATATGTTACCACTATTAGGTCCTGACGTGCATGTGATTGTTCCTGTTTCTGTTTCTGCCGATGAAATTTCTATTCTGTAAGCAGGAGGAGCAGCTTCAGCTGATGGAAACAACTGAGATACTCCTCCTAGCATGGTAGTAGCTAAAGCAAGGGTACCTGTACTTCCTAGAAGTACTGCAAACAGTATTGATAATAAGGTTAATGTTCTTGTTGTTTTTTGCTTCTTTTGTGAGGATTCATTCACGTTTCCTATAAAAAAACTATCTTTTTAAGGATTCCGATGAATAATCTCCAGAAAATGATATAATTTTATCTTCTTCCCACGATATACACCACTCTCCTACTACTAGTACCTCACGAAACTACCGCCAAAATGAGTCTCATAAAATTTTGAACGATTTTTTAGCGTGCTCGGGGGGATTCTACAGAAAAAACTTCAGAATTTAGACTCAATGGATCAGGACGGATGGCGCACAATCTGAAAATTAACGTACAGTTTTCTATGTGTATTCAAATTGGTTATAGATTGCTATGGGTGCGGGTTCGGTGGGATTAGGTCCCAGCATGTAAAGGGGTCCGACTCTTTGAACTTTAAAGATTACTTAGTATCACCAATAATCTTTGTCAATAATTTGGGTGCGGGCCCAGAGGGGTCCAGTAGAAAAAACTTCAAGATTTGGACTCAATTCAACTAGAACACGGGGTCAATGGTTTCCGTGCCGATAGCGGATCGCAAGTGAACCCATCCTAATTAATGGTTGGTAAGGTTAAGGCTTTTCGAGAGCTCAGAGGGACGGATCATGAGAAAAGAGGGTTCGAATGATAATTTCAAAGAAACTGGATCCTACGTGCATCTAATGCAGCTGCTGTCTTGTATAAAATGTTGTGTGGTTGTAAGCTCCAAGAACGTTCAAAATGTAAAGGGCGCTAGACTTCCGCCTCGATATATCCTGTTGATTGTTGCTGCTGCCTTATCATACCTTCTACAAGTTCTTCGTATAACTTAAGTCTTGGAAAGACATCTAGCAATATACTTATATCTGATTGCTTGACGCCTTCCCTTCCACTTGCCCATTTTTGTATTTCTTGGCTTTTTGAAATGCTGGACA
>DASTUU010000161.1:0-2379 GCA_035759485.1 Nitrososphaeraceae archaeon | reverse complement strand
CAAGGTAGGAATAGATGCTACAGCTACTCTCCTTAAATCAAAGGAAAGGTTTGAAATTGCACGAATACCTGGCAGTAATGATATTGATATTTCAGAATACATTAACAACGGTAAAAATTCATAGTGGGTTATAACAGTGGTGGTACCATATGGCCACTATATAATTGTAAAGAAGAATCAAGCGAAAAGCACTCCACCCAACAGACAGAGACTACCAGCTAATGATGGTTCATAGAACTCTATTGGTAGTCGTTAAGACCTTTGAATTTAAATATCCTCTTCCGGTAATAAGCATGAAGACATCTAATGAAGTCGAATAACTTCGCTATGGCTAAGGACTGGCATTTAGATCATGTAGAAAAGGTAATTGTCGGTATGTAAAGGGTATATCCCCTTATGCATCTTCACTTGAAAAGCATAATTTCAAAAAGTATAGTACCCTCTTCGCCTGTGCTAAACAAATAGAGTATGATATAAGACATGATGTAACAACCGATGAGGTTCTGTCAGTGATAAGAAAAATTAGCGCACATGACAAAATTGTACTACACCAAGAAGAAAGTCGTCATACATATTTTTATGGTATTTTAAACCTGCACCCATTGTTTGATTAACCCTTCAGACATAGTTATTCCACGCCTTAACCTTCTTATCTTCTTGTTGAATAAACCATTTTACGTCTGGGTGATTAAGTCCTAAAACACGTATCTTTCTCTTATTCAATTCTTCAATTTGGCAATCTCCACACACCCAGTTTCCTTTTTCGTCTTTTCTTGCCATCCAATCATTAAGGTCAATAGGTTTACCATTTGGATATATATCGGGGTCACATTCATAACAAATATGTATCCTTCTTGTTTCTCCTGCGATTAAGTCCTTTAACTCATTAGTCATGTTGTTATTACTAATCATCTTCCTTTCTTATCGGCCGCTCCGCTCCATCTCTCACGTCATACTACGTTATCTTTATTCCTTTATCACTTCGATTCTTAAACGAGCCGCGATAAACTGGGTCTGGTATGGTTATTGCTACATCACCATACCCGGGTAAGGGAGTTGTAGATATTGCCGGTTCAAAATTATCTAGTGTTTGCGGCTCTGGTAACTGTTGGACTTCTTGTAAATCTTCAATCAGGGAAATATTATGACAGTGATTGCAGTATAATGAAACTCTATCTAGGTGTTATCTCTATCCTTAAAGGATGTGAGGCTCCGTGTGATATCGCTTCAAGTGGTCTTTAATTTGAACAAGTTTATCCGCTGACTGAGTATCACCTTTCTGTCTTAATTCGTAGATTTCTCTTACCAGTGCGGCGATTATCATGCTTAACTCTTCATTAGAGAGTTCGATTTGCAATTAATTAACCTTTATTCATTAAAAGCCAATTTCTTTTTTTCGGTTCAATCGCAACAATTATCCTACCAGCATCCTCCATCCATACGCTAGTTGAGTCTCCTGGGGTTTTTATCTTATGCCTATTTCCATTCTTATGGATATACGATACAAATAAAATATGACTTCTATTGTTATAGTTCAGGGCCTAACTCATGTACACATACTATATCGCAGGCTAGCCCTAGACTCAACCAAGTATATTGACTGCATCTGTTTGGTTGAGTCTCCTGCGGTTCTTCTGTAATGACCTCATCGGAAAAATTCCATTGTTACTCCTCTTTTTACATCATAATCGAATCTATATTCCTCGCTTTCAGCTATCGGAATAAATTCTATATTTCCTTCATTACAGGAGGGACATTTTGCAAGAGAAGGAGAATCTTCCGATGCTGCTATTATACTTAGTATTTTAGAAGAAAGACACGAAGCACACCAGAAGCATGAAGGATATAACGTGAAATGCACACGTCTGTCAATATCATTTGAAATTTCGGTTGTTGTTTTGTTTCCTTCCTCTAGAACAAGCAAAGTACTTTTCCTCAAAATTGTTTGCTCCTTATCTATAAATATAGATATATAGGATCATAACGGTAAAACATCATAGATGACATGAGACCTTATTAACTCTCAGTTAATCATGTTTTTAATACTAGTTGCCTTATGATTTACGTACTAGAGCCAACATACGCAGGTCAGACTCAACGGGTCCCTGTTCTGCTTCGGCTTCAACATGTTGAGTCTCCTGCGGTTTACTTACACCATGCGACAGTTTGTTTCTCCAGCTAACTGGTTCAATAATTATAAAATTTTGCGATCCCGTTGCAAAATTTTCAAATTCTCTCTAGTAAGTGAACACTTAAAAGATACGATGGTGTCCTATTTTAGATATGAAAACAATCTCATGCCGTGACGCAGCACAGTATACAGGGTTTACTTGTGACCATGTTGTTAAAGGTGAGACAGAAGAAGAGGTTATGAAAAAT
>DASTUU010000160.1:0-7147 GCA_035759485.1 Nitrososphaeraceae archaeon | reverse complement strand
TTATCACGAATACTTTCACTTTGAGCATTATTATTCCACTTTTTGCCATCTCCAAATACCATAACGATATATTGTGGGATGTAAAGGGTTATTTTGAATGTATATTAAAAAAAATTATGTAAGAGCTTAATATATTATTGTACAATGGTTTGGGCCCGAATTTAACTATACTATGTTAGCTGATAGTGGTAGTTATTCAGCTGTTGCATTTTGAATAACAATTATGGGTTCAACAGAGTCTACCGATCCATAAATTGGCTTTTCTGAAAAATGATTATTTACTGCTTTAGAATTTAATTTTATATTGATTACATTCTCGTCAAATATTGAAACTGACGTTGGAATCGCTCTCCACTCAATTACTCCATTGGTTAGAATATCTGCTACACCAGAAAATGTTATATTACCATCGGCTCGCGATATGGAAGTAACGTTCTTATCATTTTGTGAAAAATTTAGAGCTGCTATCTCTACTGTGGCTGGATTTAGACTAATTATTGCGGTGTTATTAGGTAATAACATGATGTCGGGATCATCTGACTTAAACTCGATTAAATGATCATGCATGTCAGTTCCAATAGGCGTTGTCACTGTCATGTTTGACTTAAAATATTCTACATTTCCATTTACAACATCAATCCTCCACGTTCCACTCAGTATTTTATCTTGATGGGAAGTAGTTAAATTTGAAACAGATGACATGCTTTCATTCGAAATTACTCCTCCTTGAACCACAGAGTCATTCGTATTAGGTGTTATTGTTCCTTCCATCTTGAAGTTATCCTTACTATTTAAACCTAACCTATTCTCAATACTTCCATCAGTTTGGTTAGATGGTAAAGAACTACTAGCATTAGTTCCACGGTAGCTTATTTGTGCAATTATAAGAAAATTATCGTTATACATTGTTGAGAATATTACAGCAAAAAGTGTTATCTGTATTATTACTATTTTGAATGCGCGAATTTTTTTCTTGCTCCTGATGGTCGCTTTCATAGGAAAACATGACCTGAGTATACAACTTAAACTTTCCTAATGTGTATGATTATTGAGTCTTAGTCTTTTTATACTGCTCTGTATGTTTCTTGTATTATAGATGATATGCTCATTTTTGGGTCAAAGCTAATATAATTCAAAGCATACATGGTCCCACTACATTCAGCCTTATCAAAAAATTAGATGTTTTCGGCAGACCATTGACGAGCTATGTGAGAGCGCTAGCATATCCAATTTTAGCTAGGCTGGAAGTAAGTGTAAATAACCAAGCTCTAAAAGGGTCCGATAGACTCCTTTCTTCAGTTTGGGCCATTCTTGAACCCTCTAATGTCAATCTACACTCCACATCATGCATCAAGTAGCCCTGGACTTGACTAGAGCATTCTTATTTATTAATCTCAGAGAGTTTCCTGGGGCTTTATTACATATAATATAGGCTAGTGCTAAAACGGCTTGTGCTTACTCTATACGCTTTACTTTCTCTGGTTCAGATCAGGATTGGACTGGCTTGTGAAATATTGAACTTCATTAAGCTATTATAGCGAAAATGCTAACCGTAGCTTTTGCTTCAACCTTGAATCATTTAAGTAATTTGTAGTCCAAAAGGTCTTACAATGAACAAACTATTTTTAGCTGCAATGACTGTTGCTGCAATAGTATCTATAGCTGCTATTGCTACTCCCCCCATAGCATTAGCTCAGAATATGTCCGGAGGGACACCAGAGAAGTCCAAGTTACCAGCGGAACAAAATATGACTGGTAATGCGACCAATACAACCATTACCGAAGGTGTATCTCCAAACACAACTGCTGGCTAATCAATCAATCCGCTTGACCAAAAGGTCAAGGAATTCCAGCCTTTTTTCACTACCTCAAACTAAAGAATATTATGAATGAGTTCCTCAGAAATAAATAAAAAGTTGATCTCAATTAATGGGTTTTGTGTGAAATGCCTACAGATGCAGGAAACATCATCATATAATGCAAGGGTAACAAACTTCATTTTAAGACTCTCAATTTGGATCAAATTTGGGAAAAGAATAATTAAATGCCCTGCCTATAGGATCTTTAGAAGCAGATGAAGGTCAATCTCAAATATGTTGGTTTACAACTGTGTACTTGCACTTGGATCGAAGTAATGACATGTGTAGGCATAATCTCATATCTGCTATATCTTCATAGCTACAACCTTGCAATCTTAACATTGATTGTGTTTGCACCACTTATAGGATTTCATTTTGCAATTACAAAATTATCTAAAATGGAAGACTGTGGTATGACAAGATGTCATAGAATAGTACCTTATTAACCCCATCGGACTAGCATAGAATAGTAACTTAGTTTATGCTAAGATGATGACGGAAATAAGAATAAAGCAGAAGATGAATCAGCGGCTGCAATAGCTGACTGTGATGACAACGATGTCGAACAAGCTGGATTTGACTGTTTCGGGATTGCAGTCAACGATATTGAGGTAGACCTTGGGAACGATCTAGTAGGATTAACAGGGCTAGGCGGTTCGGAACAAGCGGCAGCCCAATTCGCAGGTGCTGATGAAGAAGAGACAGAAGAGACAGAAGAGACATAAGCCAGAGACACTTTGTTCCCTCAGGCAAGCTATGGGGGTCTCACCTTTTTTTATATCTCTTACAAACCTTTTATCATTTTACCAAGTTCTCCAAGTTTCACTCGTCTTTCAATCCTATCAGTTGGGTTAACGTAAGAAGCACCCTTTGTCTTAGGTTGTGATAAACGGTACTGCTTTTTCCGCTCGTAGTCTGATATTGGTTTTGCAGTACCTTTAATCATCGCACCTAATTCTTTTAGTTTGTCCGCATAAGCCGAAGAGGATGCGCCTTTTGTTTGTGTCAGCGATTTTGGTTCTGGTAATCCCATAATATAACTAGCCAGGCCTGCTAACCTTTCTACCTTCTTTCGACGTTGACAGTCGGAGCAATATTTTCATGGTCTGAAAATATTTTCTACTCATTCACTCTCCTAAGCGACTGTAGTAAACGAGAAAGCACACAGCTGACTCTCACCTCTCAGCTGATCCTGTTATCGTACGTCCTTGAACATTTTCCTCCTGAACAGGACTTGTGTCGCCTAAATCGCTAAACTGGAGAGGATTATCATCATTATCATCGTTATCATTATCTGATTCTGCATAGACACTGAGTGGCGCCATCGCTAACCCTCCTATCAGCAAAACTGATATAATAATTGGTGCTTTGGTCTTTTTCGATATAGTTTCAGTCATCGTAGCACCCATAAGTATATCAACAATGAATATCGGCACACTCATTAAAAAGTGTCTTGACATAGGAGTAGGCAAGCATAAAGATTGACCACTGTACAAAATCACGAAGGAAAATATTGACCATTCAAGCACGAAGTTGACCGATTCGAAAATGACCTATGGCAAGGATCAAATCGGATGGAGAAGGACCAAAAGGAGGTAACATGTAAATGAAAGCTTAATAATGAAGCTCAGCTAGCCACTAACTACAATGATGGAAACAAAACTACTATCAGTATTATTCATTGCATCTGCAGCCATACTGGTATCAGGAGCGATACAAAACCGTGCCATGGCATATCCATATTCGCAACAAAACCAAGGATATTCTCACCATGACAAAATGATGATGCAGCCAGGATTGTATGCATTTGGAACCATTGCAAGTTTACAAAATGATGAAAATGGTAATCCCACATGGATAGTGTCAGGTGTTTGGAAAGGTAGTTTATCTATGGGCAACAAAACACAAAGTGGAGAAGCCAACCAAACCACTAGTACCACTACTACTACTGCAAATGCTACTGCCGCGCTTCCAAATGCAACATTTAATTCCAAATTTAATATGGTAATGACAAATGGATCTGCTAAGCATGATCACGAAATCTACAACTTCAAACTTACAAGTATGTCCAACCCAAACAATACAACCTCAGTATTTAATGGAACCGCTACTATAACTATGAAACAAGGTCCGGTAGAGAATGTTCCTGTTAGTATAAAGCGAATAGATAACGATGTCATAAGTATATGGGTGGATCCAACCAAGGTCAATAACCACTTTGGAAACACACCAATATTTGGTACAATAGAAAAACTGTTAAAAGTAGAGAAGTAAACTAAATAACACCTGCTATTCCAGGTTACTAACATTAAGAACAGTAATCTTCTGATCTTTTCTTTTTGCTATCGTATCAGAACAGGAGCAGATAGGTCAACAACCTATGCGATAGAAGGCGTGCAGTAAGACATGAAAGACAATATCTTGATGGCAACAATACCAATGGTATGATGGCTCCTACCGTGATAGCCTTTTTCTGTGAAATCTTAATAAAGAGTCTTAAATAAAACTTTACATAACTATTTAGGAAAAAATATCATCATAGTTTTATCTAATAATAATATCCCAACTTCTAGTAACCTCATCTGAAGAATTCCACATATACTATCAAATATTTTTGTTATACTTCTTTTACAAACCCTTTACCATTTTACAAGTTCTTCAAGCTTTACTTGACGTTCTACCTTTTGCACCTTTGTTGGTTCTCTTTTAACCCATTTTATCTTTGGTACAAGACTTGCACTTTTAGTCTTAGCCCTTGGTTCTGAAGTTCCATTAACAAGAGCAGTAAGCTCTGCCAGTTTACATCGAGCACACATCTTTTAGTCAGTCACCTCCTATGCTACAGTAGTAAATGAAAAGCTATCTTCAGTGAATGGACCGACTGTCCAGGGCCCGTATAGACCTCTTACATTTGCTGTTACTGTAACTGTGTACTGGGTATTATTAGCCAAATTACTATCAGGATTTATAGTAACAATCCTATGATTAACGTCTAATGACGTGGTTCTGTCAACGTTTGGACTGATAGTTATTATTGATTGAGACAACTACAAACGGTATATTCTAGAATCCAACGTTTAATCTCGATATTTTGCTAAAGCAGTAGTAATAGAGGAATCAGACCAGTTGCACTAGCTTGGGGGCGCTAAACTGTGGCATGTTTTTGTCTTTCTCTTTTAAGCCAGAGTTATCACATACTTCTATCCTCTACTACTATCGTATTTTACAATATTGTTTTATATGAGCGATACCCTAAAAGCTTCTCTCACAGTATGTAAATAATAGTTGACATTCAAAGACCTGCAAAGGCTGGTACACTCGCAGTCTGAAACTAATGGAAGATTCAATATTTTATTTTGTTCTTATTTTTTATTATACTCCACAATGTCAAATCTTGATCTTTTATATCATACAACTAAAGATTACTCGACTTCTTGCTCTTAAGCCTCAGAGTATACCTTCCCATGAGAGTATGCCTTGGTTTTATAATGCTGACTATCAGATAGGAGATGATTATAAGAGACGGCAAAATGAGAGACATTAGTCTTAGTAGTTCACCATGTGGAAATATAACAAAATCTATTTTGAGAAGCTCTTTGTATTTGTAGTCAACTAATAAATGAATATGGTAGTCACCATCTGACGGATTTGTAAATACGTCCATTACTGTACCATTTGTTATTCTGTAAGGATTTTTTTTATCCAAAACTACAAACCTTTCTGGTTCGTAGACACCATCAAAAAGGGATCCATTATAGTTTATCGAACCATATCTAACTCCGTTTATTTCTGCATATCTAACTGGATGAATTTCATGCCAACCATTATTGTTGAATAGAAACGCAAGTTCATTATCTTGAACCCAAACTCCATATACTGAAATCTTATCACCTACTTTCCGTTTTGGGATGTATTTTTGATCTTGTGGTACCAGTTCGGTTACAAGTAAATAGTAAAAAGAAAATAGATAGACTAGTGATACAAGAAATGCAAATAAAAACACAGAAACCAAAGCTATACCTGCTCGTTTTACAATATTACCTTATATGAATAAATGGATACAGATAGATAACAAAAACTAAAACTTTCCTAGCAGAGTCAAAAATATAGTGACCACTATGTATAAACTAGTTACTACTATATACGCCCAGATGTTTTGAGTGAAGGAATAGTAAAGAAGTGCTCTGCCTGCAACATAGGTGCTATGAAACGCCAACACCAGCCACCATGTCCTGTGTCATGCACGAGGACAAAAACTGCTGTCATGCTGCCGAATTAGCGGCTCAGAGTATTTCAATCTTGATAATCTTGAGATAGATGAGATAGGTGAGTAGCTGGAGTAAAAAAGTTAAAAAATCATTACAAGGCTCGACTTTTGTTAAATCAATTGCTAAATCTTCTACTAGTTTCGACTTGATCTTTCTTTCCAACACTTCACTAAAAAATCCAGAATATACATTTCCTTATAGAAATGATACTTAATCGCTATGTATGTCTATTATCGCTAATGAGGTTATCAGCAAAACTGTGTACCAAATTTGTAGGATCTCTTATTTGCTTTCATAATGACTGTGAATACGAGATAGGAAACTGGTGTCGATATCATCGTCATAATTGGATTCAATTTGTAGGGCTAATGTTTAAAAGAATTCAGTATGCTTTATTTTTATCAAAGTGGCGATGCTCTGGACTATATTTATTTTCCCTCCTATTATCAGAATTTGAACTCATCCTTCGTTGAGGAGGACTATCATTCTCATGTCCCGGATGTGATTTGATGTGGTGCCAGTATCCTGAATTTGTGACTGCTGTTTTACAAACAGGACAGTTCGCATAACCACATTTGTGATATCCTACAAAGTTAGGATGGATTGTTAGGTTACAGCTCATACATTTGTTGTTGTTTTGCAAAGTATTCAATATCTATTAGTATTAGGCGTAATTAAGATGTATGTGCATATTCAATCCTAGAATCCAAAAACTATTGAGATTAGACAATATGATATATCAAAAAAGCGAAGTATCTAAATGCACTATGGATACCCTGACATATCTGACAGCCCAGGAGCTGTTACTTACTTTACTTCCCTTTCTGCACATGTGTCACAGTATTTTTCTATGAGTGTGGCCCCATCTACATTGAATAGTGCTTCTTGAGTAGCCATGTTACCGCAACTTACGCAGAATTTTGCTTTACCACCAACATCAACAAACGACCTTATCAATGAAAAGATTTTTTCCATTCTATTGCTTCATCCCTGCAAGGGTTTGATTAATTGCACCTATTG
>DASTUU010000159.1:0-4181 GCA_035759485.1 Nitrososphaeraceae archaeon | reverse complement strand
TCTCATCTTCATATAATAGTTTCTAATTAGGTCTATTGCTTCGCTTGTTAATTTAGGTTCTAGCTGCTTTGAGAATGCGAGATATTTGCTAAAAAGATCAATATCTATGACTGGTTGAGCAGCATGCTCGGTGTCACGATGGATTTCTAAAATATGACTTGCTATACGACTATCTTTTTCTCTTTCAGGCGTATCTCTTACAACATAAACAAGGTCAAAGCGGGTCAATAACGGCACTGGCAAATTGACATTTTCTGTTATATTCTTAAATGGATCGTATTTGCCATACAAAGGATTGGCTGCTGACAAGATAGAGGTTCTTGCATTCAATGTAGCAACTATACCTCCCTTTGCCACTGAGCAGGTTTGCTGTTCCATTACCTCGTGTAATGCAGAACGATCCTCAGGTTTTAATTTGTCGAACTCGTCAATACACACTAACCCTTGATCTCCCAGCACCACAGCTCCGGCTTCGAGCATCATAATGCCTGTCTTATCTCTAATGACTGCCGCGGTTAGGCCTGCTGCAGTCGAACCTCGGCCAGAAGTATATAATCCTCTGGGTGCAATTTTGGCTGCGAATTTTAGCATTTCTGATTTCGCAGTACCAGGATCGCCCACTAGGAGCACGTTAATATCTCCTCTTCGAGTTGACCCATCTCCTAGCTTTTTTGTAACAGAGCCCACAATTAACAATAGAATTGCTTCTTTAATGACCTCATGCCCATATACGTGAGGCGCGAATGAGGCGATTAGCTTGTCATATGCGTCTGGCTTTCCAGCGATAGACGAGATATTCTTTTCGTCTTCCGCGTTTATCATTATCCTTTCCACAGTTCTAGTATCCTTGTTACCAGCTCTGCCTCCAAGATATTCAATATTATTTCCTTCCATTCGCAATTTGAAAAGACTTGTTTTGACCTGAGGAGATAGCTGCTCTTGTTCTATTCGTACAATACCGGTCAGCATAACTCTATCACCAGGACGGCATTGGTCAACAAGGTCTCCCATCACTGTGACTTCCACGTAATGAGGAAGCTGTCCTGCAGGCAGATCTTCTGGTAGCTCCTGGAGCCTAACCATTTGGAAGTCTGTGAAGGAGCTATTCTCTGGATCCATTTCTAGATCTTTTTCAGAACAGTTCATGCATCTAGAAGGTCTCTTTAATACTAATCCTTTGAGTTGGGCCTCATTTATTGTACTACAGTTCAAGCACTGATAGCAAACTTTCTTGGCAAGAGGCTTCACCTCAGAAGACCTCACCACCATACCCGAGACACCAATCAGTTTATCAATAATGTCAGCATTAATGTCTCGCAAACCCTTTTGTACTGTATAATTTCCGATTCTCACTCTAATCTTATCTTGGATTTCCTCTGCATAATCAGGATGTATTTCTTTGAGAATAGATAGTACTGATCCATTAAAGGCCTCAAGCATTTCGTCTGGGTTGTGGGTCATCTGCTTGGCAAGATTTGGACTGAAGCTGTCAAAGTCGATGTAATCTATTGTAAGAGAAACCAAATTAGAAGCCATCATATGATTAATTTTGTCAAAGTATTTGTATTTCCCTCCTCTATCCTTAAAGGCACGAAGAAAATTTTCTAAATCGTTTATTAAAGCTGCAATTGTCTGCTGCTCAGCCAAGATTCTTTAGCACCTTATTTTTAAACAAGGCAGACGAGCGGTGAATAAGCGAATATAATTGAGTCTCCTCCGCTGACAGCTTCTCTTCTAATTGCCCTGAAAGGGGAGAGGCGGCTGCCAATTTGACAATCTTTTCGAGTCTAGACGTAACAAAAGAGTTTAACGAAACTAGCATATTCTCCCTTTCTCTCTCCTTTAAACTTTCAAAAAAGTCATTCACGCGTATATAGAAATCAGCATCTAAACTGGACAAGTCGTGCGGCTTCGCTATTCTCTCACGATTAAACGCTCTCGAAATATAGGTGGAAATATCGTCGTCGGCACTTTCAATGCCCTCATGATTTGCCAGTATCTTCGCCACCCACCTAGGAATTGAAGATATATCACCTTCTTTTGCATCCAAGGACATGCCGTTTACTCTCGCTTTTACGTCTTTCAGAAAACTCACTCTAATATCTTCCATCATATACTCAAGATAACGAACTCCCCGAAAGACATCTATCTTGCTTTCTAAAGATGGAAGACAAGTATTCATAGATGTTCTCTATAACGGAGCTACCTAATTAATTATATCATTTGCATTGATAGCTTTTCTTAACTGTCTAGCTGTACTAATTGAATTAAGGTGTACAGTGTCCAAACTCGGCTGTTCAAACTGTTATTCTGAGGGCATCTGTAAAAATTATTGCACATTTTATTGGATATATACGCGCAAGAGCACCAATTAATGTCGTTTAGTAACTGAAACAGAAACTTGTAAACATTATTATGACTTAAACTACTCTCAGTTGTTCCTACGTAAATGTCTCCAGTGAGCGACTTGTCAAATTTGATGTGGGTTGAGAAATATCGTCCTACAACCTTAAAGGAAATAATCAATCAGCAAGATATTGTTATCGGGCTTAGTAATTTTTCGAAGGAGCCTGATGAGATTCCTCATTTGCTCTTTTCGGGCCCTGCTGGCGTTGGTAAAACTACTACTGCTCTTTGCCTTGCCAGAGAGTTACTTGGCGAATCTTGGCGTGGCGATACCCTCGAATTGAACGCTTCTGATGAGCGTGGTATTAAGATGGTTCGAGAGAGAGTTAAGGAATTTGCTGCCGTGATGAAGCTTCCAACGGACAGGAATACCCAAAAGATGTTTAGAATTATTATACTAGATGAGGCTGATGAAATGACATCAGAAGCTCAAACTGCCTTGAGGAGGATAATTGAAGACAGTTCTAGGACGACTCGCTTTATTATTATATGTAACTATCTTTCGCAAATTATCGAACCTATTCAGAGCAGATGCGTGGTTTTTAAATTTAGGCGCCTTTCCAGGGAATATGTTTCAGATCATCTAAGGTCCATTTGCGATAAGGAAGGAATAAAATTTGAAGAAAAGGCCCTTTCAACTATATATGAGGCCACACAGGGGGACCTCCGTCATTCTATCAACATACTTCAGGCAGCGGCTGGAATGGGCTATGTTTCATCCTCTAATGTCATCTCATCAATAGGTTTATCAGGCAAGTCAAGGGTTAAAGAAATTATCAAACTAGCTCTCGCGGGCAAATTTCATGATGCCAGAATTAAACTATTTGAACTAATTCAAGTGTACGGAATGTCAGAGAAGGATTTTCTAAAATATGCTAACCAAGAAGCCTACGATTTGAAATTAGACCGTCCAGACGAATTTGCCGCTTTGATGGCTGAATACGACTACCGCTTAGTTACAGGCGCCCATCCGGAGATACAATTGGTATCCCTACTTGCTCAACTTGGCAGGCTGGGACACAATCCAAAATAGTTATCCCATCTTTAAGTTACTATATTTGAACTAGTATTCTTCTTCAAACTCTTCATCCGATCCTTCTTCTTCTACCTCTTCAAAGTCCTCTTCGAATTCCTCCCTTTCCTCAGCACTTTTGTACGGAAGGTCTGCCTCCCCTGCTGCTCCGCATACGGGACACTTAAATTCTATAGTCTGGCCTTCAAGGTCAAGTAGAAAATCCTTCGAGAATATCTCATCACATTTTGAACAAACAAGTGTAGCCTGAATATTATCCTGACTAAACTTATGGGATTGTATCCTGAAGATAGTACCTGCCATTCTTCTGACCTATTGGAAATAGTCTTTTTTATAAGCCTTTGTCACAATGATGAAGCTATATATCTGCTATAATCAAACAGAACGCATTTCAGGATTGGAGGCATAAATTAGAGCAAGAACATTCTCTCGGAGCTGCTTTTGTTCCTTCATAATCCCACGGTTACACACAGTAATCATTAGGCTGTCGTTCTTAACTCCACGCATCTTCATGCAAAGGTGTTCAGCCTCGGCAATCACAATAACTCCCTTTATCTCACTCATAATTATTTCATCAGCTATTTGTTTAGTTAGTCTCTCCTGGATTTGCATGCGGCGTGCGTATTTTTCTACTAGACGGGCCAATTTTGAAATCCCGAACACCTTGCCAGATGGAACATATGCTATGTGTATTTTTCCGTAAAAGGGGAGCATATGGTGTTCACACATGCTGTAAAACTCA
>DASTUU010000158.1:0-9054 GCA_035759485.1 Nitrososphaeraceae archaeon | reverse complement strand
TACAGTCTTTATCTTCAAAAGTCTTTTGCCTATTGATTGGCCACTAGTATATTCAAAATATGTCCAATAGCCAAAGAAAGCAGCACTTGATATAATATAGTGTAAAGGTTGGACATTTTGATATGCTCTTGCTGCTGTCATATTGTCATCTTCATAATAGAAGAACCAAATTGGGATTGCTATTGCAGCGAACAATACAGCTAAAGCTATGGACACTAAGATAAAGTCAACTATCCATGCCAAAAATCGGTCTCCCCAACTAGCAAGAATTATTTCTCTGGGTTCTTTCCTTTCTCCTCCACTTTCATAATATGATGTCATATAATTCTATAACAATATAATACTGGGTCATTACCAAAATATAAACATGGGATTCTATTCTGGAGACTTTCTTTAATACTGAGGGAGTAAAAGAAAACCTTCAAAGCTTGCCTCTTCACCTAGTAATTAGGAACCTACTTTTAGCACCGATATCGGTACTAATCCCATCGAACCCAATTATTATAAAAATATCATTAGCTTTTGGGCTATAGATTCAGTGTTGATAACTGTCTAGTGTCTTCAAAAGGAAGGATCATTCAACCTAAGCTATCTATTATCGACAGCACTGGCTGTTCTTGACACTCTGAAAACCTATCCTGCACCAGTACACCATTTACATGTTAAACCCATAAATGGAAGAGTAGTGTCACCTATTTAATATACTTCTATCACGATTACCGCTTGGATTAGCCAAGCTTACTACCTCATTACATTGAGGGCAATGTGTGTTTTCTCATCACCAGTGTATTGCCATACCCTTTGGCAATTATGACAGCGTAATTCCATGCAACCTCATCGTCAATATCGTATTTGAGAGTTGATAATTTGGATTATGTAATCGGTGATAGATTTCACATTACTAATATCTATGTCGTTTCTGATACCATGCAGAATAATTTTCTTGTTACTGAATTCCTGTTGGCTATCTTTTAATAGAAGTGTTATAATTTGAAGTTACCTTGAAAGTGGGTGTTACACTGCCACAAACTGGTCAGCAGGCTACAAGAGAAAATATAATACAAATGGCAAAGAACGCTGAAGACGAAGGTTTTGATTCTCTATGGGTTTTTGAAAGACTTCTTTGGCCTATTAATCCTCAAACGCCATATCCTGCCAGTCCAGATGGACGTCTCCCCATTGAATCTCAGATTATGTTCGACCCATTAGAAACTCTTACCTACGTAGCTGCAAATACAAACAAAATCGCATTAGGAACCTCAGTCATTGATATGCTGTTTCATAATCCTGTGGTATTAGCAAGAAGGTTTGCTACAATTGATGTTTTATCAGAAGGAAGAAGTATAGCAGGATTAGGTATAGGTTGGTCCAAGGATGAATATCAAGTATCTAATATCCCATTTCAAAATAGAGGTAAGAGAGCTGATGAGTTTATTCAAGTACTAAAGCGAATATGGACAGACGATGTTGTTGAATTCAAAGGTAAGTATTATAGCATACCTGCGTCGAAAATAGGACCTAAACCTATTCAAAAGCCGCATATTCCAATTTATCTGGGTGGATTTAGTCCAAATACATTTTCAAGAATTGTAAATTATGACACAAATGGCTGGCTAGCTGTCGTCGGAGGACCACTTGAATATATCGATAGTACTATAAAGACAATAAAAGATATAGCGAATAAGGCAAATAAGGATCCAAATAACTTTAAGGTCATTCTTATGGCATATCCCAAAGTAGCTTTGGATTCAAAAAGTCAATCAACATCATCAAAAACAAATGAAGCTCAAAGATTCCCATTAACTGGAACAATAGACCAGATAGGTGACGATATAAAGAGAATAAAACAGATGAATATAGATAATATAGTATTTGGATACAACTTTATCCCAATAGGTAAAGATGTTAATAAGATGTTAGATATAACAAAACAGCTTGCCAAATTGGCTAAGTGAGAAGCTGTCATTTTAGATTATATTTTCTCATATATTGGGAACTCAGTCGAAATAAACAAACAAGAACTAAGTCATTCGAATTATAATATCATGATTAACCATGTGACCTGACGTAGTCAATCCACACTTATGCTGTTATGGAAGCCTGACAATAAAGACAACTCAATCTTATACATACCACTAACAAGACCAATGTTTATTATGCTTTTTAGCTGTTTCAGGCTTTAATCAGACATGTGATAAATTAAATCTTGTTATATCATTCTGTCTTCTCAATCTCTTACGATAGACGATAGACATATACATCCTATTGCTTTTGCTAGATTTGCATCAGATTTATTAGCATAAATCTGGATACGAACATCATAGCTAGAAGCTTTCTTCATTATTCCTAACAGACTGGTCTCACTGATTACTAACAATGGTTTGTGGAATACATATCTATGTGCAAGGTCATACTAGTGGTAATGCATGACAACACGGCTATACTGGGACTTTCCATTAGGCATAAATGCAAATTAATCTGAAAAGCAACATAAACTGGAAGAGAGTGGTGTTAGAAGTAGTATGGAAAATAGACAAGACAGCAGCAATAACAATGATAATAAAAATCACAAAAAGAAAAAGAAGAATGATAGCAACTTTATTGATATCAATGCAAATGCAGCCAAATCAATCACTGATTTATGGCAGCAATATTCTCCTACAACATGGAGCGAAATGTACAATGAATATATCAAATATACAATAAGAATGACTGAAATATATCAAGAATATGCTAAAAGCTCAGAGAAGATGACAGAGCTGTACAAAGAATTGGCTATGAATGCAGAGAAGATGACTGAATTGTATAAAGAGTCTGCTAAAAATACAGAAAAAATGACCAAATATTGGTTGAACTATTTCTGTTGGATGAAACCATTGTCAGAAAATAAGGAGGAGAAATAAAAACAAGAATAAAGGTATATGTTTATACCTCAAAATATGCCGTCAGGTCGTTGGTGTGATTTTATGGAGAGACTATATGCTGTTCACATTCAAAGATTAGTCCAAAGACTGATATTCTTTGGTTCAAGAAAGGGGTAGATGGACTACATAGAGATTCTGGACAGAGTAACTATCTCTCATTAATTGTAATGGCCCATGGGGTTTGTTGAAGATATTCCCTAGGCCATAAAATATTAAGTATCTTCCAGGAACTACCTGAATCAGTTGAGAAAAATAAACCGTGGTTGTTAACAGCATAGAATTCTCCTGGAGTCTTTGCATTCGAAGCGAAGCTCATCATTGTAGATCCTCTTGCTTTGGGAAGGCCGTCTGTAACAGTCTTCCATCTATTGCCATCAGCAGCATCTTTTCTATATACAAATGTCTCTGCGTCTTCGGCCACGTAAGATCTACTGGGGCCATTAGAGGCAGATACTATCACGACCTCAGGGTTACTGGAATCAACCGCAATTCCGAATAGGTATTGATGCCTTAAGCCTTCCATGGGCCTAGTCCACGTCTCTCCATAATCAAAGCTTTCATAGTAGCCATCACCTGCTGAAGAATACAGACGCTTTGGAGCTTTAGAATGAGTGACTAGCGTGTGGGTATCGTACGGTCCTTGCTCAGTTCGGTCTATCCAGGTCTTACCTCCATCGTGACTTTGTACAAGAGCACCTGCTTCTATAGCGGCAAATACATAGTCTGGATTATTTGCATCAGGTTCAATCCATCGGACGTGATGGGTCCAAGGCCTTGGAGGAAAGCTCCATGATTTGGATGAAGGTAAACTGTTTAAACTCTCCATTCTTTCCCAAGAGTCGCCTCCATCAACTGAAATATAAAGTGCACTTGGTTCGGTTCCAGCGTATACTTTATTGAACTTATTCCCTCTTTTGAGAGAACTAACTGCAACAGACATAACATAAGGACTGGTAATAACATCCTTTCCAATGTTACTCCAAGTCTGACCATTATCATCAGTCCTCCATAGGCCGTTCCCAAAAGTAGCACAGTACGCACGGCTTGGATTTAGAGGATCGAAAGCTATGCTTTGTGGATTAGTTCCCTTCAATGACTCCCCACTATTCCAGCCTGACTTTGAGGACTCTAGCGTTAGAACTGAATCATGCATTGCAACCATAAGTATAGTCATCGAAATTAGAACCTCCTTCTTGTACCTTCTCTTCTTGCTTATTCAGAGATTTGGGTTTGAGTTGTTGTTCATATCTCAGTCTAAATAATCGAATTATCGTTGCTACATCCTCTTCACCTTTTTCGATCCAGTAGCTAACCCATCCTGATTGCGGCATCACATGATGTGGAGATGCACGACCAGAACTTACAAGTTCATTTCTGGTTTTCATTGGAAAGGGTAAGTCGGCTAGACGATCTCCATGTATATGCCCTATCTCTCTCTTATTTAGACGAAATTCAACACCTCCAAATTTATGCTGTTCAGCAGTAACGTTAGGCCAGCTAAGTATTTCCTTCCTAATTTTTTCTAAAATCATACTCATCGTAGTAGTATAAATGATCTAGATTATAACTGCCACGTTTACAAACTATATTAATTCGTGAGCGATACTTCTACTAAGCTGAATTTCAGTATCATGGAAAATAATACAGACGTTCCTTTTTTGTTCACATCACTTGTTATAACTGATAAAAATACAGGAGGTAAAAGGATTGAAATCTTCTTGGTAGTTTTGCAATTAAGGTTCTTGCCTTGAAAAAATTAACAATGTCTCCTTGTCTTTACCGTTCCTTAGTTCTGTGTCTCTAAGTTTCAATATACTTGTAGCATGACTAATAGTAGATACTACATTGTCCCTATCAAATTTATGATCTATTACTGCTAGAATACCCTTCGGCTCCAGTATCCTAACAAGCTCTCTTATAATTGAATCAGGATTCTTAAAGTCGTGAAGTACATAGAATAACAGAACAACATCTATAGAGGCATCTGGCAATTTTGTTTCGCAATCAGTATGTATTGTATGTATATTTGATCCCTTTCATGTCAGCTTTTTTCCTAATCTCCCTTATGGCTAGGATGTGTATGTCTGCAGCATAGACTTTTCCGGCAGGTCCCACAAGCTGTGCAGCTGGAACGGAATAACTCCCAGATCCGGCTCCGAAGTCAAGGACATTTGAGCCTGCCGGAATTCCTACTTTTTCAAGAATTTTGATTGGTGGGAAGAAGTAATCACGAAATCGGAAGTATATGGACATAAACCTGAAGCCAAGGTTATTCATTGGCCTGTCCATCATAAGGACCTAATAAGACCGTCTTGAATTCAAACTTTCCTATGGAATTAAGGAGGTCTGTCAGAAGGAATTTGATGACGTTCATAAGTTAAGTAAACATGTAAATGAAGAACATAGAAATCAAAATGGAGCAGCATAAGAAGAGTCATTAACAATCAAATAAAGGTAGTGAAACAATTACATAATTTATGCCAAGTTACGGCATGCTAACTAATCCTTCAAATGAAATTTTAAAGGAAATTACTAATATACATGACCTAAATTTTGAATATGTTGAAGTGGGAATAGAAGGACCTGAAGGTAATCCTCTAATAATTGAAAAGAAAAAGAATGAAATTCTTAATCTACTTCAAAAATTCAAGGAAAAGCCGATTGGCCACACTGCGTATTGGATTGATTTGTGCTCAGATTATGAGTATGTGAGAAGTGCCTGGATCCAGGAAGCCATGAGAGAAATTGGAATAGCAAAAATGATAGGCATAGATCTCATAAACTTTCATGCAAATCTAAATGGCATGTTTTATGGAGAAAAACGGAAGGATTTGTTGGATAATATGGTCAAAAGTCTTAGAGAAATTGTAACCTATGCTCATAAGAATAATGTGAGGGTAATGCTAGAAAATGTGCCACTTTCAAATGGAATACACAGCATAGATGAATTCAAATACATAATTGATAATGTCACTTCATTATTAGTTCATCTAGACATTCCTCATGCATTTACATCCGGAGGTATGCAGGCTGTAACTGATTACATAAATATATTCAAAGATAAGATAATCCATATCCATTGGCATGATAATCATGGGAATAAAGATGAACATCTACCAATAGGTGCCGGTTTAATAGATCATCAAAAAGCAATTAAAGAACTAAAGAATGTTGAGTATGATAGAACAATCACTTTAGAGGTTTTCACAAGCAGCCGTGATGCAAAAGCCTCTGCAAATAACCTCAGAACGATGTGGGATATGAGATAGGATATATTATAATGTCTGGCATTTTAGAATAAATAAGGTCTATAAAGAAAACGGAGAATTAAACGTGGCAGTTAGTATATAACTAATACTTGTATTTATAGTCAAAAGACTTTAAGAAACTATGCCTGAAAAAGTTCATACAGTACTATAAGTAATCTTAGGTTGCTGCCTTCCTCTAGAATACAAGTATATTACAGACCTAACAGGTGTTGTTTTTATTGGCTCTACCAAGATTCGTTAATCAAGAAATCTGAGAATACAATTTATAGTGTGCTTAAAAAGATACAATACGATTCGACTTTGAAGATCACCAACAATGATGATAGCTATAAGTAGTGAAAAAAAGATGAACTAAAAGAATATAACAGCTCCCCCATAAACACTGTTGTATATTTATTTGGTCCAGACAGAGTACAGTTTCAGATTAAGGCCTGGTACTATAGATGATGCTGATAAGGTAGGCAAGATAATTTATGAGGCTTTTTCAGCGATCGCTGATAAACATGGTTTTCCATCTGACTTCCCATCTGTTGATACTGGAAGAAGCCTAGCATCTTCTCTTCTATCTAATCCTGGATTCTATTCCATAGTTGCTGAAGACACTAGTAGTAACAGTGGTAGTGAGGATAAAGATAGGGTTGTTGGAAGTAACTTTTTAGATGAACGCTCAAATATAGTGGCAGGAGTAGGGCCACTAACAATCGATCCAAAATATCAGAATAAAGGTACAGGCAGGCAGTTAATGATAAATGTATTGGAGAGAGCTAAGAATAAAAACTTCCCAGCAATACGTTTGCTTCAAGCTTCTTACCATAGCCGGTCACTAGCACTCTATGCTACTCTAGGATTTGAAGTAAGGGAGCCAATCTCAAACATGCAAGGAAAACCAATTCAAGAAGCTATTCCTGGAAGAACTGTACGTACAGCAACTGAGTCTGATATTGAATCATGCAATGCCATATGTAAAGTAGTTCATGGTCATGATAGAAATGGGGAACTACAAGATAGCATAAAGCAAGGAAGTGCCAAAGTGGTTTTGCATAGGGATAAAATTACAGGTTATACTTGCGGATTGACATTCTTTAACCATTCAGTAGGTTTAACAAATGATGACCTCAAGGCTCTAATTTCCTCAGCAACCGGTGATGATGGTTATGGAGGGCCAGGTATTCTGATTCCTACACGAAATACCCAGCTACTTCGCTGGTGTCTTAACAATGGACTGAGGTTAGTTCAGCAGCTTATCCTCATGACTATTGGATTATATAATGAGCCTACTGGCTCCTATATGCCTTCAATTCTATATTGAGAATCATACAAAGCAATTCTAAAGAAAGAATAACCATCGCTCCTGCAAAAAACTACCTGGATAAAGGTATAGCTGAACCCACTTACCAGCAAGGTTCAAATCCCACTGAACCCGACTATCGCACCATTCTAATCCCACTTCAGGTGGAAAAAATGAATCAATTTTGGTCGTATTCCACTGCATCCTAATCAGAAATGTCTTATATTCTGATAAACCCACATCCACAATGTTACAAAATGCTGATTATACTATTTATCATACGGCCCAAGTGTAGCATCTATCTCCTCACTTCTGGGAAGAGACAGATTCGTCTGTACAATGTTAACATTATTAAGTCATCTTCTTTTGTAAAATTAGGAAATTCTACTGGTACCCCTGCTGCCTTCTTCTTCTGGACCCAGCGGCTGTGACGAGAACGTATTTTCATAAGAAATCTATCATATAAATGGCGCTGCAAAGTTACAGTAAATAAATAAGTATTTGCCACTATATTATTAATTGTTATATTATTGTTGTATTATAAAATGTGTACATGAAATACTGTTGCTAATGAAAGTAAAAATTATACAACCATAAGAGGTAAAATAATGGAACAAATTTGAGTATTCCCGAGGACAACAAAGTATCTTTTCATCAAAAATAACACAAGCTTATATCTTTCTGGGATAATAAAACTATGCATACACATACAGAAAGCATATGTCAGATTCATTACAATCCACGTGATCTAGGAGTTATTGTTAGAAATACACAACCAGACTAGAACATATTGCTAGAGTTCAATTTTTGATTGATAATATTGAGTCTTATGCTGATAACTGAATGGAATAAATTTTAAATTTGGATCCATGGAAACCGTTTATACTTTTTATAGTATTCTACGAGCCCACCTTCTAGCAGCATCTGCCGCATAAATTTTGGAACTACTTGAGCTTTAAAAGTCTCTTTGGTTCTAAGATCCTGTACAGTAAACTTTGCTATATCTATAGTAAGCTCATCTCCCTGCTTTACTTTGTCTTTTATTGCTGGTATTTCAAGAGCGGGCAAACCGATAGTAAAAGAATTTCTATAGAATATGCGTGCAAAACTATCAGCCACAACTGCCGAGATACCTGCATATTTTAATGCCACTGGGGCCTGTTCCCTACTAGAACCTCCCCCAAAGTTTCGACCAGCTACAATTATATCATCCTTTGAGATTTTCTTATGAAAATCAGGGTCATATCCGTACATGGCATATTTTGCCAGTTCGTAAGGATCATTAGTCCTACTCTTGAATCGAAAAGGCATGATTATGTCTGTGTTGATATTATCTCCAAATATCCAAGCTTTTCCCCTCGTAATGCTAATTGATAATGGGGGCTGCTGCCCCTGCTCCTCACTCATGATGATTGAAAGTACCTCGTTGGATTAGCTATTCTACCTTCAATTGCAGATGCTGCCACCGTTGCAGGAGACGCCAAGTACACTTTTGAGGATAGTGCACCCATTCTCCCAACAAAATTCCTTGAAGATGACGATATGCAAATTTCATTTTCGCCTAAAGCACCAA
>DASTUU010000157.1:0-1158 GCA_035759485.1 Nitrososphaeraceae archaeon | reverse complement strand
GCAACCCCTGATAATAAAATACAATGGTCCGTAATCGAAAAGTTTGAATTCAACAATGACGGATTGATCGAAAAATCCAATGTATATTATGGTGCCAAAGACTCCATAAGGAACTTAGCTAAATAAAACTACAGTGCTGCAGATGTCTCCAAGGATGGAAAGCCTGGGACGTTTCAAGAGATATCTAAAATTACATCATAAGAAAAATCTTCAGCATTTTGGCGCAGAGATAGTATGTGCGAGCTCTTAATCGATATTCAAACCAAGATCTAGATCTTCTACGCATTGCAGCAACTATACTCTTAATCCCTTACTAATTTTTATAACATGTTTGGTATATTATTACCTATGAAGAAATCGAATGTGATGATAATGGGGGTCACGACAGAAAAGCAATCCGAACTACTAGATCAAAGCAAGTTGCTCCACAGTAATGTAACTGTCGTCGCTGCTCTAACTGTCATACTTCTTGCTGCCCCTCCATTTGTTCTCTATCAACAACAAAGTAGAGCACAGGAACAACAACAGCAGCAATCTCAAGCTAATCTAACGTCTGTTGAACAACGACAGCTGATGGAAGGCATATCCTTTGAAATTGATAATGTGACATTCTCACATCATACTGCATCTGTTAATGGAATTCAATTGCACTATGTAATTGGAGGTCAAGGAGATCCCGTAGTGCTACTGCATGGATGGCCACAAACATGGTATGAATGGAGATATATTATGCCAGCTTTGGCTAAAAATTATACCATAATTGCACCTGACCTTCGAGGACTTGGAGATTCTTCGAAGCCTTTTACAGGATACGATGGTAATACTACTGCAGAAGATATCTACCAACTGGTATCTCAGTTGGGATTTCAAAAAATTTACTTAGTAGGACACGACATAGGAGTTCTGACAGCATATTCTTATGCTGCTTCCCATCCTAATAATGTAAGTAAACTAGTAATATTGGATGTTCCGCCTCTGCCCCCCCCTGGTTTTGAAAACTGCTGCTGGTGGTTTAGATTTCATCAGACACCTGACATACCTGAAGCACTAACTGCTGGAAAAGAGCGAGAATATCTTTCATGGTTTTATAGATTTGCATATAACCCAGCAGCAATCACTGAAGATGATATAGACAAGTATGTTGCCAGTTATTCTGCA
>DASTUU010000156.1:0-2787 GCA_035759485.1 Nitrososphaeraceae archaeon | reverse complement strand
TCAATTGCATTTCGAAGTTTGCCTACGTGAGCTGGAGATGAAGTTCTGTCTATACGTTGTAGTAGATGTTTAGGTACAGGCAGTTTGTACTTATTGATAGCACTTTTACTGGCTGTCACTTTGTGTTTTGTTTTTGTTATTCGTTCTGAGACGTTGGACAAAGGTGGGATATTCCAAGTGCTGCCTCCTGCCAGTTGCTTCTGAGCCCTCATTGAAGTCTGAACTATGCTTAAAACCATAGATGAAATGGTTTGAAACAGATTCTCTTGTATAGAGTTATACACATCACCACTTGCGTTAGCTGATGCAGCATTGTTATCCTTAGAACTATCATTTACCATACTACTTTTTGAATAGGAGTATACTCTATATAAATATAGGCATTTAATGGTATTAATTGCCATAAAAAGCCTCTAGGATGTGACAGAATTTTTGCAAGTTTTTATAAAGACAATCTATCAAACTAATGATAGAGCAGTTGTGTTGGTCATTCACCCTTTTTCTTACGCGCTAAGAGACAATTGTCAAAAAATATCCCAACTAGAGGAACACAAGCGATCCTCTAGTCTGACAGCCTTGCTTTTAGTAACAATTACTTTGCCTATGACTATAGTTTTAGGTCAAGAGGAACGACAGGAATTGCTGTAACGTCCGAGTTATAATTTGTAAACTGAATCATGTTTTATATAAACCTGCTAATGTTTATTGATTCATTTTATCGACAAGATGTAGAAGAAGGTGTTATATATGGTGATTTTACTTACGGTTGCTCACTTTCAATGCTTGCTAACCTGTCCTTTAGCAGTCGCTCGGTATACCGTAAATTGGGTTAGGTAGGTTTCGACTTGAGTATTATGGAATTTGACTTAGTCTATAATTTATAAAAACTTACTTTAAATATCGATGAAATATAGCAGTGTGACTTTAGAAATGTTGCAAGGTTATCATTTCCAATACTATCGAGTTTACACTCTACACAATCTCCCTCATTCTTTTGTTGTCGTCTATGGTGATCAATCTGAACTCTATTTATCTGAATTCCAAATCCATATACTTGATTGATCTCAAAAGATAGTGCCTCTAGCGCACTTGCAAGGCTAAAAAAGATATTATCAGCCATACTCCTAATCATGAAACTGACAGAGAGTATAGGTTTTACTTGATATCCAGCCTTTAATATCGATAGATACATTCTTGCGGCTTCCAATCTGTGCTTTGTTGTTTCGTGTGCGATATTGAGTATATTATCCGTACTAAACTCTGATGACCTAGTAATTTTTTCTCTTACGTTTTTCCAGTGAGGCATCGACGAGGTTAAAGCGTCACCTGTATCGGCACTAAGTCGAATCTCAATATCGTATTCCGTCATAGTGAAAATACGTAATTGGGATAAATATTGATGTAAGAAAATATGAAAAAGAACGATCACTTTTAATCATAGATTCTCTGAAACATTTGTAAGGAGAACGGTAGAATTCGCCAAGACTTCAGGTCATGCTGATGGTGTATCAGAATTAGGCGATGTGGCATCATTCTTGCGCCTACAAAAAAAGATGACTTTTTGCAGTATGAAATGACATTACCCACCAAATTTGAAGGTACAAATTTGAAAGAGTTTTGTCTATATCATAAGCAGGACTTTGACAAGGTGCTGTCAGAAAAAGAAAGACAGATGCTCTTAAAACATCATGGTAAAACCCTGCATTTGTTACCCTCTCCAGTCGTGAGTTGAGCACCTAAGGTCGTAGTTACTAAGAATATTATTAAGAGGGAGAAACTACTGGCAAGTGAGTCAAGTCATATATTCTACAATATTTCTTGCCAACTGAATAGTGTGACTCTCCAACTACTATTTTGAAGTTATCCTCTCACATATATTACGACAAACCATAGGAACGAACCAATAACGGAAAATGTTGCTAGCGACATAAGTAATAGCTATCAGGATGAAGAGGGCTGTAAATCCCATCGGCATCTAAATATAACTCTTATTATGCTTGTAGTTTACTAGACCTTGATATGTCTACAGTATTGGATCTGTCTAGTTGTAGGACTTCCGGTTTTAGTAACACCATTAGTTGGAGTGGTCGAAAATATTCAAGAGGTATTAGCGCAAGAGCAAGAGCAGCAAAATGCTTCATCGTCTAATGCTACATCCTAGGATATTATAGGATGCTGATATTACTCTCCGAGTCATATCTGTCACAAATATGTAAGATATAAGTAAAGCCGCAGGAGACTCAACTAACAGAGATGGTCAAATGGTGAGTTAGTTGAGTCTAGGACTTACCTACGGTCTTCGAGTTTTAGGTCATCAGATGAAGCCCCAAAAATAACATGGAAAAATAATATTTTAGTTATACAGGCAAGGGGGCTTCGATACAATCCCTAATCCTATTCAGTTTTTTCTTTCTTTTACTACAAGGAAGACTTCACGGTAGAAAGTTATCCGTTTATTTTCATTTTATATGGCAGTGAGAACGTGCTGTCCCCATCTTGTCTTAAAAAGGAAAGTGGGAACGTATTTACTCACTTTTTAAAAGGTTGGTAACGTATAGAAGGTCTAAAGCAAACTTGCAATGTGAACATGGAACGGAATATTATTAAACTCAGTTATGAGATGTCAAAATATCTTATGATTATCACTATATCAATATAATTACTACTTATATATAGCGCACGCATATGAATTCTAGTAGTTGACACGTCTTGTAAAGACGCACATAGTACAAAGACCACATGATATACAAAAACTGTTCATTGGTATGCTAAAATCTGCTAAGAGTG
>DASTUU010000155.1:0-1443 GCA_035759485.1 Nitrososphaeraceae archaeon | reverse complement strand
TTTCGGGTAAAGTTTAAGAACAGTTACTTATGTCTTCTTGGTAAAGTGGATGAATACTACAACGGGAGTTATTCGCAGCAAATGGACTACACTTGAGCATAGAGGGGTAGCCTTTCCACCAGAATATTCTCCTCGAGGTATATCAATATTGATAGCAGGAGAGAAATTATCTCTCAACCAAGAACAGGAAGAGTTGGTCTATGCATGGGCCAAAAAAAAGGACACTCATTATATCAGAGATCCAATCTTTCAATCAAATTTTCTTACCGATTTCAAAAAACTACTTCCTCAAAAATTCCTGGATGTATCAAGTATAAGTGACTTCGATTTCTCTGAGCCATTTGTACTTGTCGAGCAAGAAAAAAGAATAAAAGAAGCAGAGATGGAAAGAATTAGAAACTTACCCAAGGACGAAAAAAAGAAAATCAGGTTAACAAAAAAGTCAGAACTTGACAGGCTAAAGGGGTTATATGGAAAAGCTCTGGTCGACGGAATAGAAGTAGACGTTGCAAATTGGCTAGTTGAGCCCCCCGGTCTTTTCATGGGTCGAGGCCAGCATCCTCTGAGGGGTAGATGGAAACCTCGCATCACTCCTAATGATATAATCCTTAATCTTGGGGAAGATGCTCCAGCTCCAGAGGGGAACTGGAAAGGAATAGTCCATGATCATACCTCTACTTGGTTGGCTACTTGGATAGAAAAGTTAACAGGCAAGAGGAAGTATGTGTGGCTACATGATTCTTCAAGTCTTAGGCAAGATAGTGATAAAGAAAAATATGATAAAGCCAACAAGTTGGAGAAGCACATTGGCAGAGTCCAGCGGGAAGTCATCAATAGAATGCTGAAATCTAAGGATCTTAATCAGAGAAAAGTATCGACTGTTTGTTATCTTATATTCAAGCTTGCAATGAGAGTCGGAGATGAAAAGGATCCTGAAGAGTCCGACACCGTGGGTGCCTCAACATTAAGAGTAGAACATATTACTTTTAAAGAAAATGACTCAGGGAAATATATAGAATTCAATTTCCTAGGAAAAGATAGTGTTCCATGGCAAAAAACAATAAGAGTTGAAAGTGCAGATACTGTGGGACTGTATAATAACCTCAAGATGCTTACAGAAGGAAAGAATAGGGATTCTCAGATATTCGACGGCATTACATCAAGCAAAGTAAATGCTTTTCTACGTAGCATAGACAACAAAAATCTACCAGGTCTGACAGCCAAGGTATTTAGAACTTACATTACAACCAACGTAGTCAGAGAAACACTTGCCAATCCACCTTTCAATAGAATAAATAAAAATTCATCAGAGACAGAAAAAATATACGCCGTGAAAATAGCAAACCTGAAGGCTGCCATTACTTGTAATCATAAGAAAGGTATTGACCCAAAAAATCCTGCAAGCATAAAAGCACTTGAGAAATTCAAGGACTCTATAACAAA
>DASTUU010000154.1:0-1392 GCA_035759485.1 Nitrososphaeraceae archaeon | reverse complement strand
ACCTTTTCCGACAGAACCTTTGATTATCGCTCTTCTACTAACGCAACATAAAATGATTGGTTGGTTATCTGAACAAATAAGGTCAAATCAAAAGAAAGGCTAACTAGTTGTTTACTTATCTCTCCCATCCTTCTTTACTGCCATATTGTCCTGCCTGCATGAACGCCTTTATCAAAGTCTATAACATTTGAAACGTGTGTGCCGCACCATGGACACTGTATTATGTGAAAATAATCTGCGCTGATATTTGTAAGATGCTGTTCATACAGCTTGTCTTTTATTTACTTCTTTTGAGTGTCTGGTAACGAAGACTTTATCTTAATCTCTACAGATATTAGAGCAATATCATTCGATAGAAAAGAAAAAGGACGACGGCGGTAATAATAATAGCAATGAGTGAAGTCTGGAATAAAGTCTACAAATCAGATAGCAGTTTCTTTGGGGAAGAACCTAGCAACCTTGCGTTACTTTGTTTTAGTCATATGAAAGCTAACAACATAAGGAAGGTATTGGAGCTAGGCGCAGGCCACGGTAGGGATACAATATTTTATGCATCAAATGGAATTGAAGTAGATGCATTGGACTATTCTCCTATTGCAGTTGGAATACTAGATAAGATAGCAAAGGAAAAAAGATTGCCTATAAAAACTCGAATCTTTGATGATGTTCGAGACGGCTACTTAAATGCTGTATACTCACACATGCTTCTTAACATGAAGTTTTCATTGTATGAGCTTGATTTTATGTTTTCAGAAATAAGAAGGGTACTAAAACCCAAAGGTTTGAACTTCTTTTCTGTCAGAAACCACAACGATAAATCCTACGGTAAAGGCAGAGAAGTAGATAAAGGAATCTAGATATAAACGGCTTTCAAATCCGGTTCTTTACGGAAAAAGAGATACGAGATTTGGCAAGACAAGGATGCTTTGAGACACTCTGGATAAAAGAAGAATAGAAGATCCAGTTACACTTTTTCTTGTATCAACCAGAAAGATTTGAGTAGGGTTCTGATATCCACGCTAATATTTTTCCTTCAGCGTAACTATACCTTCTTTTCCAATCCAAGCCTTTGGTACTACTACATGATCACCATTGCCTGAATCGCTTGTCTCCATCTTAGTATCTATATATGAAACTACAATGTAATAATGCGATAAATACCAGTAGCATGTTTCTATATTAAACCGGAATGATGTCACTTCGATTAGTGGTAGTATTAACTTTTACCTGTTTCCTAATACTCTCCACTTTGCCTGTACTTGCACATATAACACGTGAAGAAGAAGCGGGTTCTTTTCCTCGGTTTTTCGATCTGGGAAAGCCAAAACCCGACTCTCCTTCACCAATAGAAGGGTTTCTAGAACATGATGGAAATTTATTGAAAGTTTCATA
>DASTUU010000153.1:0-7096 GCA_035759485.1 Nitrososphaeraceae archaeon | reverse complement strand
GATGCTGATGACAACGACCGCGTTACTCAAGTCGGAGTAGACATCTGCGCAGTATTCATCATAGCAGGCATTTGCTGATAAAGCGAATGACTCGTCCTTAAAGTGTGTAATTTGAATTGCACACCTTTTTCTTTTTTTTCTTTCTTACACTTTTTATTCATTCACCAACATCTGTCCTATGATCCAAAAGTTGGAGAACTTTTTTCCAACCATCAAAATATTATGGGCAGGAAAGCAAAATTGGGAGAGGGCGACAAGAACGCAGCCAGAAAAAGCCCCCCCCTCATGATGATATGTGTCTTTATGTCCTTATGGTATCTTCTAAGTCATCGAGTGTAATGCACGGTACATACAGAGGTGCTTAGTTACTATCATCATCATTATTATTAAACATTGGCAAAATTAAGTATAAAGTTGTACGAAAACGTTTGCCTATCTTTCTATCGTTTATCATAATGTAGCTGGCTTTGTGAACTTATTCCAATTATGGGTTGCTTACCCTTAGTAAGAATAGAGAATTGAACGATAATTATAGAAAATAAGTGAATCAATTTATCTGCTGCATCTCGACTTTATAGTAGTTATGTGCCTTTAATAAGCAGGTCGTAAATTACTGGGCCACTATAACATATAAACGCCTGCCGAAATTGCTCGTATTAAGATTGAAGGCCAGAGCAAATTGATACTATTTAGCTTTATCTGCGGTACTGCGGTAATATAGTATGCCACAAATACTTGTAGGGTTATACTAGGATAGATGCCATAAATTACCTTATAGGGATACTTGTTTGAACGATGCGGTCATAGGTGGCTTCCAAAGGATGAGACAATGAAAGACAATCCAAAAGTTTGTCCCAAGTGTAAAAGTCCTTACTGGGATACTCCAAGAAGGCTGAATGTAGTGAAAAAGCAACAGGTAGAAGACTTAGATTTTAAGGAAACAATGAAGATAGAAAATGTCACGTTTTGATAGTCTCTCGAAGGAAGAGGTTGCTAATCAAGTTAGACAATGGATAGTTGAAGAAGGACTCACAGTTAATGACTTTCAAGACAATCAAGCAGATTTCAATTTTGTAAGAAAACGAGCTTGCCAACGTAGTGGATAAAAGCAACCCTGCTGCTATTGATTGCTCAGTAAACTGAAGAGACACCATGGTATCAAAAGTCATAATTGGCATTGTCGCAGCAGTTGTTATTGGCGGTGGGGGTACTTGGAGCCTCGGCTGCATATAACAAATCTAGACTAGCTGCTATTAGTCCAGGTGCACCATCAGAACAAGAGATTGAAGCTCAAAAAATGCAAGCGTCTTCTGACCCAGAATATGATAGGCTTTGGGGCAAGACTCTTGAAATTTGCATGAAGAGCTATCGTGGTGTTGGTGATGACTTCTACGAGAATGGCTGCAATGGCAGAGCCAAAACAGAAGAACGAGATTCTGATTGTGAACTCTGGGAAGGCAAATTATTAATCTGTAATCACAATAGCGCTCTTGGTAAGAAATTACAGAGTTATCTAATCGGTATAGGATATACATAAAGAAGCTGATGATGATGATGATGATGATGACTATGATGGCGGCATTAGTGATGTTACCTTTAGGTACTATTGCTGCATTTGCTCAAGGAGCGAAACCATTTACAGATGATACAGGTTTCACTGTAGATTTACCGCTAGGATGGATAGCAAATGATTATCGAAATACTGGGCCCGATGCCGCAATTACAGAGAATAATCTTGGATATACGAAACTTGTGACCTTTTGCAATGAAAACGATGCCGCTCCTACTCTTGGCAGTGAAGTCCCTTCTTGTAACATATCGCCTCTTGGCGATTTCATTGAAGTATTTAGATACAAAGACCTTGCAAGTAAGTCTGAATTTGCTTCAATAGTACAGAGTGGCAGAGAAATAACTGCAAACGACGTTTTTCTATATTACTTAGAAGAGCTTAAGCGTTATGGAAAGGCTACTGTTCTCCCAGGTGCTTCTCCCTTGACGCCGCTCATAGATGAAGAGTTCACTCGAGAGAATGTACCTATAGAGGTAAACATTTCGAATCCTGGACAGACAGTAGGTACACAAGCGACCCCTCTTATCGGCAAAATTGCTATGGTTAATACTAATTACCACTTGTTCTTTATAGACCCCAACACTGGATATGCATATCGAGTTACAGAAATCCACTCTTCAATTGTCGAGCGGGACAACCCCAATAAGGTATTGAAAGTTTCTGATATGATAATACTCTCAATCATTGATAGTGTAAGACTTGAAGCTCCACTTGATTCTGATAATATCTCACATCCACTTTTCACATACGAGCCACCCACTACTCCAGACTATAATGACCCAGGTGCTCTTGTGCTAGCTAGTCCAATCTACGTCACAGCAAGACACCATTGGTAGAAGAGATTGTTTGTTTGAACTGGAGCAACCAAGAAAGAAGAAAGAAGAGAAGACGCTCAAAAAGAAAGCACGTTACAACCAATCACTAAACCGAAATCGAAATTAGATAAGGAGTTGCAAGAATGGGAAGTAGATAGTACTATGAGTGGCGATTGATTAATTTTGATTAACAGAAGTTTCTATTATGAGGTCGCCAGTCTGGATTTCTGAAATGGCCGTTACAACTAACTAAGAATATCGTGTAGTGCGCAGCATATGATGCTAATATTGGAAATGGCCGTTGCCGGCGCCCCTTTTTAACCTGCAGAAGCATTCCGGGCCGCATACAAAGCAATTCGAGGAAAATTTGCAACCACACTATTAGAGCACTTTGATGATAGATTAGGATAACAATTGCCCTCTTTTTCTGAAAATAAAGGCGAAAGAGAATTGATGGATACCGTCAAAGATATATCAAAGATTAAGGATGCAGAAAATATTCTGCGCCGATAGAATAGAGGTCTCAGAGATAAATTGACATCAAACACTGACAAAAAAAATAAACGGCCGCTAGCTAGACTGCTTGTTGTAGACGATGACTCTGACAATGCTCAAGTTATCAAGCTTGGTCTTCTCAAGTGTGGATTTTTGGTAGATGCATTTACAAATCCTGAAGAGGCACTACAAATATTCAAATCAAATGCAGAGAGCTACTCTCTTGTATTGTCTGACATTTGGATGAAATCCATATCTGGTATTCAATTAGCAGAAAAAGTCAAAGAGATTAATCCGAATGTAAAGGTACTTCTTTTGACAGGCTCTGAGATAGGACATATAGAGTCTTCTAAAATCTCTGCTTCTCAAAGTGTTGATGGCTTTCTCCAAAAGCCTATTGCTATCACAAAGTTGGCTGACAAGATATTGGGTCTCATAGGTGAAACAAAAGGCGGGACGTCCAGTAAGGCTTAGAATTATGAGCAGTATATTTTCACTCTGTTATTTTACTCTCCTTTTGTACTCGCATCTGATTTCCGGGATGCCCGCCAATGATATTATCAACTATTCGAGAGAAGTATTCTGAACTCTATGAAGCTTTAGACAGCGGCAATATAAGGCCATATAAGCGAGAACGCCGCCCCAATAGAGCCTTCAAAATTCTCTAAATTCAGCATGAGAAAACGCAGGACCTCCATAATAATAAAAAATAAGCAAGAGCCCCCAAACCTTAAAACTTACTTTAGCTGACGGATATACGCGAAAAACAATGACAGCCCCCACGGATGAACCAACAGTCCTATCTTTACCACTGCTAAAAACACCTAAAGAAGCAAAAGCGTTTGTTAAGAAAAATTTTGGTCATGTTGTACTTCATTGCTTTACAGTCCAAGCAAACCCTACATTTTCAGGGTCTGTTGGCACAGGCAAATACATTTTCGTGATAGATGACGACGAATTCCCTGAAGCAGGGAGATTGGACAAAGAGCTTGTAGTGGATTCTGTTGACAAACATAATGGAGCCATTCCTGCTGAGAAACTGCCAAATTGGGAAACTACAGAATTCTCAATTGGCAGCCATCACTTTATTAGATTTAGGTTATTGGAAGGCAAAGCCTCAGAAGATGCTGGTGGTTACGTACCTAACTCCACATTTACAATCCCTATATTTTGTCCAAGACGTGATTTACTGATGGCCGATAAAGGATTGGCTAAAATGTATATCGACTTTATCAATAAATTAACCGAAGAAGTATCAGAAATAAAGGGTCAGCCTGCTGCAATCGCTAGCTCAAATAGTGAATATTATCAGCTTGAACAGATTCAGTTTATGGGCGGCCCCTCAAAAAATATTCCCTTCATAGTATTGAGTATGACAGCTATGAAAATATCTGCAGAGAACCCTGAAGATAGAGAGCGTCAAAAACAACTAAGAAAGGAATTAAACCCAAAATGGTTGGTAGCTGTATCACCATTTGCTTATCTGAATGATACTATAGAGATAGCAAAGTTATATGCAAATACCGACTTAGACATAAAACGCTCCGTTGCTATATGTCCACTCTGTAATACGGCATATGAAGCAGTAAGAAAAGAGGCTGAAAACAAATAGATAGTGAGTCCCGGGCGCCCCGGATTATAGTTTTTGCTATTATTTATTAGCCCTCCCAAGTATTACAGCCTCTCTTTTGAGAAGAATAGTACTTCGATTTTACGCTAGTCAGCACTGATACAAACGACTAGCTAACTATTTTTTGATCACTCTGATTATTAGCTATCTGAAGTCACCAACAGATTGGTATGGTTCCATCACGCTTTGAGATAGTTCAACCAACTAATAGATTTGTAGTAAGTCACCAACAAACTGGTAATAAAGAAAATGGCGCGGGGAGTGGGATATCCGTTCCGCTTCTTGGTCCTTCTTCTCAAGAAGGACACCTCCAGAATTTCGAACCCACGCGTCCTTTCGGACATGGGATTAGCAATCCCACGCCCTACCAGGTTGCCCCTTGCTTTGTTCTTCTGCAGATACTTCGCAAGACTAGGCGACCCCCGCACTTCTCTTTCTGGGTTTGTTGAGATAATATTAAAATTCCTATTCTTATCGTCGTTGCTTCTCCGCGGTAGTATAACCCTTCTCCCATCTTTCAATGTAACAGTTCGCGATTCCATATCTCGCTTTCTCTCTTGTACCGCGCGCTCGATAAGATTGTGCCGCATTTGCAGATATGCAGCTTTTGCGGCTTTTTCTCTCTCCTTTATGAACTCGGCATATGTGCCGGTATAGCGTTGTTGTGATTGTTGTTGGTCTGCTGCTGTTAATGATGAAAATGTAGACTTGTTAAGACTGTTACCAATCTGACTATTATCATTTCATAATGTTAGACATTATTATGATTCCTCAGAGTGCGCTGTGTAATGTTTGAGGGAAAAAGAGAGCAACGAAAGGGAATCTTATTAATAACAAGACTGCTTAAGGATAACAATTAAATTTTTTACCGATATTGTAGAAAGCTATAATAATAAGTCTCAACAATCGGTAATAAATTCAATAAGTTTCAACAATTGATAGCAATTTGGCATAATCTTCCATATTATTATATCATAGTGATTTTTATACGCCTAATTGGTAATGTACCAAAAAACAGGCTGTGCTAGCAGCTGGGAGAGTACATTACTCCAACTCCCCTTTCCCCAAAGGCTGAGTAATCCTCCTCTCTCTGTCTGCTACCACAGTCTTCTTTAGTAAATTAAAAGACTGATACTTATGCATTTAATAAAAACGCTAATGTAATAATTCTGTATTTTCATTCTGTCTGGCAGAAAATGATAAGGTAGGCTAAGCTATAATCTTCTTCGTAGCTACTTGTTATTTCCATTTCCTCCTTTTTTCTAGAGTCTCCCTAAACTTGGCATCTACCATTTCAGTAAAGTCGCGAAGTGCCGCTTCTTTGTAATAATCGCGAGCTGAGGCGGTTTGTTGTATTTGTGATGCGTCTAAGGCACGGTCATTATTTTGTTTGCTGTTGCTTGTACTATCCTCCTTCTTCTCCTCATCTTTTTGTATCCAATACTCATGTATGCTGTAGAGCTGTTCTGGATCTGGCTTCTTATTCTTATTTTCCTGCGTCTCTTGTGTTGTGATATTATTCAGTGAGTGCAGCATATGAGAATGCAGAACCGTACAATTTGGGTATTTCAACCATTCATCAAACTTTCTTTGTATATACACATAAAAATAAATGAAAAGGAAAAAAGGTATTTTTCTTTAATCGAATAAATCCTGTATTTGTTGAGCTGTGGACCCCAGTGGATTCCCATTATTATTATCATTGTCATCATTCTGTCGTTCAGGATTATCTTCTATGGTTGTTGTTGCTGGCGATACTGTTGTGTTAGCTGGGGTTGTTACATTATTCGCTATTCCTATGGGCACGTCTCCTTCTGCCATTGGGGTGACTCCAGTAATATTTCCTTGAATGTTTTCAAATGCACGATGTATTGTATCCAAGTGTCCAAGCATGTTAGCTTGACTCGAGTTAGAGTAAATTGAGGCATTCAACTGTTGAATACCATCCAATCCTTGCATTACTCCGCTATTTAGCGCTGAGACGTTTATCGTTCTTCTGACTGTATTTGTGCTTTCAGGAGCAGTAGGAGACACGCCTGTCGTTGGATTTTGCTGTTGCTGTCCTCCTTCCTCAACATTTTGATATGCAAAGACGAACTCTACTTCTTCTCTCTCAAATCCCTCGCCTGGAACAGTGTAACCCACTGTCACCCTATAGTTACCGCTTTCTGTCATCGGAGTGGTATCGAAATCACTATTTACACCTGCATCAAAGCTGTAGGTAAATGTGTTGTCTGCAGTCACATCAGGAAATCCACTTTCAACTGTCTCGCTTTGAGGATCTATTACATCTATCGCTACAAAGGAATCAATATCTCGTACTTCGACAGTGCCTGAGATGGTAATTGTATCGCCAGTTGTAAAGCTATTACCATTTAATGTAGCTGTAAGTCCTCCGTCAGTTTCTTCTTGTACCTGTCCCTGCTGTGCAGACGCTATTCCGAAAGCTCCAGCAGTCATAATCAAGGTCGCTGTTAGAATGAGGGCGATTGAACGATGTTGATGATGATTAGTAGTAGATTCTTTCATTTTTTCTGTGAATCTACCTAAATTGTCTGTAAATTGAGATTGGCAGAAAAGTTCGGG